>DLUH01000005.1:620552-912585 GCA_002742845.1 Sulfurovum sp. UBA12169
ATATACGGCATGTGATTTTCAGTAAAGAATGGATGGTGCATGCCGGAAGCCAGCTTGGCCAAAAAGAAAGTCAAGGTCGCAAAGAAATTGTCTCTAAGCAGTTTTTGAGAGAGATTAGACCACTCATACAGCCGATTATTGCTGAGATATATCATCGCTTGGGCTTGGATTATTTTGGTATAGATTGCAGTATTGACAAAGAGATGAATCTTTTGGTTTTTGAGATCAATGCCAATATGAACGTTTTTATCCAAACAAAAAATTCTCTCTTTGCAAAGCATATCGAAATGATTCGTACGGCCTTGATTAAAATGCTGATGAAAAATGAGAAATGAATATGATACAAATTGGCATAGAGCACGAGTTTGTCTTTAAAGATAACAAGGGAAATTATATAGATTTTGAAACGGCGGATTGTTCTGTATTTCAAAAAATGGCTAATGATTTTCCTTATAGTGAAGGTAATGATGCGGTTTTTGAATGTAAGTCATTGGAGAAGCGGCCTAAACGATGTTATGTCGAAGGGTTTGAGCGTTATAACCTTTCGGGAGAAGTCACCAAAACTATTCCAAAAGGGCTCGAGATCAGAACACTGCCTCATGAAAATGCAGATGATGTCATCAATGATTTTGTTGAGTCCTATACATATACCATGAAGATCGCAAACAAGTTTGGTTTTTCTCCTTTGTTGACAAGCATGCATCCTTTTAAGACAGCCGTTGTTATGAAAGAGTCATTTAATGATACCGAGATTGCTTTGCGTACAGAGGAACAGTTGGCTGTTGCAACCAATGCACTGTTGTGGCACGGCCTTCATGTGAATGTATCCATGAGCCATCTTTCAAGAGAAGAGATGACAGACCTTGTGCAAAAGGTAAACTATTATACTCCCTATATCATCCCTTTTAGTTTTTCATCACCTTTTTATAGCGGAAGGGCATTTGAGGGATTGTCGTGCAGGGCTTACCTAAAAGCCAAAACAAGAAAGACGGTTGAACTGCAAAACAGAAACGGAGTTGATGTGCTTGAGTTTAGAGGGTATGATTCTTGCGGTGATGCTGCACTACTCAAATCGTTAATTTTGCTTTTTAAGGGGTTGCTTTTGGATGAAACGTTAAAAAAACGCGCAGTGTTTCAAGATCCCGAAATGTTGGAGCGGTGCGCACTTAAAGGTTTTGAAGATGAGACGATTAGGCAAGAAACATTGTATATTTTGCAAGCAGTAAAAAATACGATGAAGGAAGAAAAAAACACATGGGAGTACCTTCAAAAAATGCTTCTGGCCAATGATTCTTATGCAGCGAGGATGAAACAGGATTATCAAAAAACAGGCGATATCATGCAGTGTATTTCAAACAGATATTGCTATGGCGTACAATAAATAGAACTAAAGAAAGAGGATCAATAATGCCCAAAAAAACCATCCTATTCATAGACGGCATACCCGATGATCGAAAAGTAAGAGTGCGCAAGATCGAGCAAGACGGAACTCTTAGATGGCGGGGCAGCGGCAGTGCCAATCTGGTCAGCTTTCTTCAAAGCGATCTCTTTGGCCGCTCCAATATCGTGTTTGATACCAACCGTGATCAAGAACTCCCCAAGCAAATGATCCACGCCGTGTTCAATCAAATCTCTGATCCCGACACCCACAAGATCACACTGCAAAAAGCAGACGAATTTTACAAGCACATCCCAAAGCACATCCCTTTTTTCAATATCCCTTCTCAAGTGATGAAAACCACACGCGACAATATCTATAGGCTGCTGCAAGGCATTGACAAGCTTCATGTTCCCAAGACAGTAAAAATTCAGCCAAAATCACCCGCAGATATCTATGAGGTGATCAAAAAAGAAGGTTTCAGCTTTCCTGTAATCTTCAGGCAGGCAGGCGATCATGGAGGTATCAGTACGATCAGAGTGAATGATGAAACAGAACAGTTCTATGCCTTTGCGCTGGATGGAAGAGACTACTACCTGACACAGTTTGTAGAGTATGCCAACGAAGAGGGCATCTATGCCAAATACCGATTGGTCGTTGTGGACGGCGAAGTGTATATACGGCATGTGATTTTCAGCGACAGCTGGATCATCCACAGCGAGAGCAGAACTTTTATGGAAAGAAATAAACACTATCAGCAAGCAGAAAAAGACACTTTCAAAACATTTGACAAACAGATCAAACCAAAGATTCAGCCTATGATCAAAGAGGTTTACGACAGGGTAAAGCTTGATTATTTTGGGATTGATTGTGCGATCGATGAGGCATTTGATGTGATCTTATTTGAAGCCAACGCCAATATGAATATCCTTCTTAACAACGCCAAAAGCAAAGATAACATATGGACCAAACAGATCGATATGATTATTCGAGCTATTATCAAGATGATCCTAAAGAGGTAAAAGATGCAATTTAGCATACAGCCCGCCAAGCCCGGCGACTTTGAACAAATCCTTGCAGTACTTAAACCGTGGAATATGCATCATATCCCTTCACCTGAAATGGAGATGATCGATTTTGATACTTTTTTTGTCGCAAAGATGGACGGCAAAATCGTAGGCGTATCGGGGTATAAGATGCTTTCTAAAGAGGAAGGCAAAACCACTCTTTTGGCGGTCTATCCGGAGTTTCAAGGCTCCGGCATCGGCAAGGCGCTGCAAGATAAGCGGCTTGAAGCGATGCACCAAGCAGGCATCAAAAGTGTCACTACCAATGCAGACCGCCATGATATTATCATATGGTACAAAAAGCATTACGGCTACAAAGAGATCGGCAAGATAAAAAAGGTTGCCTCTTTTGGGTTAGACGATGTGAAAGAGTGGACGACTTTGCAGATGGATGTGAAAGCATATTTTGTGCATAAAAAAGAAAAAGAAACAAACAAGCAGCGCTATATCCTCCAAAACGATCCTTATCCGCTCTCTCCTTATCCGCCGCTGATCATCAATGCCTGTCTTACCGGTATGGTGCCGACAAAAATGAGTACACGGTATGTGCCTATCAGTGTCGATGAGATCGTTCAAGATGCTATCAGGGTGTATGATGCGGGGGCCAGGATCGTGCATTTGCATGCGAGGGATAAAGAGGGAAAACCTGCCCATGAAGCGCGTTACTATGAAGAGATGATCACCGCCATTCGCCAAGAGCGGCCTGAACTTATCTGCTGCGTGACTACTTCAGGACGCAATATTAAAGGGATAAAAGAGCGTTCACAAGCACTTTACCTAAGCGGCAAGGCAAAACCTGATATGGCAAGCCTGACGCTGGGCTCTTTAAATTTTCTAAGCGGTCCGAGCATCAATGCGCTAGATACCATCCAAGAACTTGCCATGATCATGAAAGAGCAGGGTATCAAGCCTGAGCTGGAAGTGTTTGATGCAGGGATGATCAATGTCGCCAAATACCTTGAACGCCACAACATGATAGAGGGCAAAAAGTATTTTAATCTTTTGCTGGGCAATATCAACACCGCGCCTGCCACGATCGGGGATCTTGCGCATCTTTCGGGCGCTTTGCCTGCTGATTCTGTCTGGGCTGCTGCGGGGTTGGGGGGATTTCAGCTGCCGATGAATGTTGCAGGCATCGTTGCGGGGGGACATGTGAGGGTGGGCATAGAGGATGCCGTCTATTATGACTATAAGCAAACCGTATCGGCAAGCAATGCAGAACTGGTCAGCCGCATCGTACGCATCGCCGATGAATTGCAAAGGCCTATCGCCACGGCAAGCCAGACAAGAACAATGCTGGGAATTTGATGATTTTTATTTTAAAAAAGGTGTTTGAAAAAATAAGATAAAAAAGACTCCGCCAGGCGTGAAGCCTGAGGGATAAAAAAGTTAGAATTTGTAGCTTAAGCCAAGGTTGACCGTATAAATTGAATGTTCCCAATTATATACATAATCATAGTCCCCGCTTTCTTGAGTGTAAGAACCGTCTTCGCCGTTGCAAAGCTGTACATAGTCAAGGAACAAAGAAACATTCTCTGTGATGCCATAAGAAGCACCAAGTCCCCATTGGAAACCGTTTTCATCTAGCGCAGTATCACCCCAATACTCATCATCTGACTCTACATTACCGTATCCCAGCAATGCATAGACATTTAGCGCTTCGGTGACAGGGTACATCGGTTTGACATAGATTCCCCATGCCTCAAACTCACCGTCGCTCCATTCTCCATTATCCTGTGTTTCTTGATCTGGATATCTATACCAATAATCTTGAGATCTTTGAGAGATGGAGTTCCAGTATCTTCCCTCTATCGCAACGTACTGGTTGAATTGGTATCCTGCCTGAAGCATAAATGCATCATAGTCCCTGTCATACGTTCCGCCCCATTGATAATAAAGCTCATCATAGTGATACTCATCTGCTTGGTAATCCATTTCTGAATTCACAAAACTGTATGCACCACCGATATAAAACCCGCTGTCGCTTACTGCTACCGGCGCTTCTACTTCAACTACCGGTTCTACCGGCGCCTCGATGTCTCCGCCCGCCATGGCAAATGTTCCCATTGCCACTACTGCTGCCAGTGAAAGTGTAAATCTTTTCATCATGTGTTCTCCCTGTTAAATAAAATTGAACTACATGATAGCCTATAACTGCTTAAAATATTTTATGTAGAGAGATGTTAAAAATTATTTTGATGAATTTTTGAGATTTTTTGATTGCCAAGACAGACAGATAAAGATTTATAACTATGAGTCTATGGGGCTTGGTTGAGCCCCATACAGTATGTTAGACAAAAGGTTAAAATTTATAGGTTAAACCGACGTTGATCGTATAGACGGTATCTTCCCAGCTCTCTTCACCAATATAGTCATACTCTTCCCATGATTCTGAGCTGTCCGCATCACAAAGCTGCACGTAGTCTGCAAATACGGAAATTTTGTCAGTCAATGCATACGAAGCACCAAGACCCCATTGGAAGCCGTTTTCATCTACAAAGTCGTCATGCCATTCATTACTTAGCGTTACGTTACCGTACCCCAGCAAGGCATACACATCCAACTCTTCCGTGACAGGGTACATCGGCTTGACATAGATCCCCCATGCTTCAAAGTCAAAATCCCCATCCGATCCGCTATCGTGACCTGAATAAGGATCATCGTTGTATGTTCCCGATACGCTGTAAGACCAATCACCATCGCTTAGGGATTTCCAGTATCTGCCCTCTAGTGCAATGTATGGGTTGAACTTATACCCCGCTTGAAGCATAAACGCATCATACTCTACCTCATTACTTCCACTCCACTCTTCATAGACGCCATCGCCGCTATCTAACTCTTCTTCCCATCCGCTGAAATCTTCATCGAGTTTTGCCGCACTGTACGCAACCCCGATATAAAAACCGCTGTCGCTTACTGCCGGCGGAGCTTCTACTTCAACTACCGGTTCTACGGGCGCTTCGATGTCTCCTCCTGCTATGGCAAATGTTCCCATTGCCACTACTGCTGCCAGTGAAAGTGTAAATCTTTTCATCGTATCCTCCTTATATAAGTAAATTGAATTTCACAATATCATATAATTGCTTAAAACAATATAAATTTAAAAACCTGTGAACTTGCGGCATAAAAAATAGCAAAAAAAGAAGTATATTTCTAAAAGGATACGACACTTTAATCTTTATTGGAGTGCATTGTGTTAAATAGAGAAAATAGCCCGTGCTTTAGGGGCTTAAATGATATTTGCTGCAGTGTGTTAAATGAGTATTTGGTGGAGGTGTGGGGGATCGAACCCCAGTCCTAAAACAGCTAGAACTATGACTCTACATGCTTAGATGATGTTGTTTATTCTCGTCTTGCTTCGTACTACACCCAAAACTATGCAAGACCAGCCTAAAGGTTCATCCGAAGGTTAGGCAGCCTTCAGGTATAGTCATCAGATATGATACCTCAAACTCTAGCTAAGATGACACTCACTAGCGAGGCAGTCCTCCGCGTTAGCGGGGTTAAATACTTACGCTACTGCGTAAGCTGGACGATAATCTGTATTGTTTGCGTTTATTCGCGTTGGGCCGCGTAACGGAATTGCCCAGTCCGACATGCACATAGCCCCGACTACTCCAGTCGAAACCAAGTCACCCCCATAGTGTAACAACAGGTAATTAAAATCAACCATTGTTATTTGTAATGCTTGGCATTACCTCTAGTCATAGAGTAAGAGAATTCTAACACTTTTGGGTGAGTTTGTCAATAGGTCAGATTCAAGAGAGAAAGGAGGGGCAGCAATCTTAAGGCAGCTAAAAGATTTTAAGATGAAGACTCTGTATCAATCGCGCGGCACTGCCTGCTTTGTTAGCTTTTGGCTGATAGAGATAGCAGTGTATTTTCGGTGGAATATATGGGGGTATATCAAGTGACTCAAACTCTTCTTTGGCAGCCTGTTTGGCTTTAAACAAAGCCATTTGTACTCTGGAGTAAAAGTTTGCCGCACCTTCTCCTGAGGTTTCTATGGCAAGGAAATTGGCCGACGGAAAGCGGCTTGTGACCAGGGATTGGATGCCGTCTGAGACACAAGAGGAGGGCATGCAGCCAAAAGGTTTGACGGAGATGACCAGGTGGGCAAGATTTTTTTTAACGCTTTCTATGAGGTGGGCTACTTCCATATGCCCCTCTCCTCCGCTTGATTCAAGAGGATAGTATGCTTTGCTCAGGTCGGCCAATTTTTGGATATCGGGTATTTCAAAATCATGAAGCCCTATGGCTTTGGCATACAGGGTAAAATGTGTTTTGAGTGCAACTTTTGCTGTTTTGATAAGCAGTTTGTTTTTGAGATTTGAAAAATCGATCTTTTTTCGATCGGGTTTTTCTGTATCCTGAGTTTTTTCCAATGCAAACTCAGCTTCCCATATACTGAGCATCAGACGGTTGATGAGAGGCTGAGGGATACACTCTGCGCCTTCTTCTTCTAGAAACCGATGCAGGTTATAGTTGCCGTCTCCCTCGGTCATAGCCGCCCAAAATTCACCCATTACCATCACTTTTGGTTTGGGCTGCAAACGGTCAAGACCTACTTTCTCAAATATGTCTCTGCATTTCCACATGGCTTTTATAAGATTTTTTTTCTGCATGAACGCTTCAGAAATGATCTCTCTGCACTTCTCTATGGCTTTGTTTGTTGCACCTTTTTCAAGTTCATAGGGGCGTATTTTATAGCCCAGGATATTGATAATATCTCCGATGATCACAGCTTTTGCAAGAGTGATAAAAAAGATAGGCGTAAAGTTGATTGCACTTTGGTCATTGATAGCCTGAAAAATGCCTTTATTGTGCTCAAAGCTCATGATCCTGAAACCTTCAAATCCTGCATCCCGAAGTGCTTTGCGATACTCAGTAATATACATCCCAAAGCGACAGGGTCCGCATCCTCCGGCGGTCACAAAGAGATACTTTTGGATGATCTCTTCGCTGCTTAAGCCTTTTTCGTCACGCAGTTTTTGAAGGTATTTGATGAGGTTGCCGACATTGAAATAGGTCGGATTGCACTGCCCGCGGTTTCCGAAAGCTTTGCCCAATTGAAATGATTCAAAATCGGGATTGGGCATGGCCGCATACCGTTCTCCTAAAGAGTGCAATGCTGAAGCGATCAGTTTATCTTGGAGTAAAGTCAAGCCCCCAAAAAGAATGGTTACTCCAGGTTTTTCCTCTATGGTAAACGTGTACCGGGTGTGATCTTTCCACTGTTTTTTTTCTTGATGGATAAAGTGGAGATTGTCAGGATTGCTGCCGGGTTGAAAACCGCTGCATGAAGGGGAAGTGCTCATTGTATCTCCTCTTGGGCAATTTTTTGATATATTGTATCTTTCAAAAAAGCGGACAGGCTGCTGCGTTTATTGTCAGCAAGCGTTTTTTGGTACTGTTCAAGGGTATAGACAAAAGTTTTAACCCGTATCTTGATGGATCCGCCGGGTTTGTTGGCATCGACATCGTGCAACGTGAGGTGAGGAGTGTGGCTGCTGCCGAGTATTTTGTCGATGATGGCATAGGTAGGCGCATCGTGTCCGCACTTGAAGCTGGAAAGGTCTATTACTGCAACATTGGGGTGGCGTGCCGCAAATTTGGCTGCCCAGACTTTTTGTGCCGAATTGGTAGAAAAATTTTCCGGCCATACATCTGTGATATCAAAAACGTCCTCGATAAATCCTTGTGTCAAATCCTCTTGAAAATAGGTGCGAAGATAGGTTTCGTCTTTGGGTATGGATCGCATCGAAAGGGTTTTGTAGCCCAAAGACTGGAATTCATCCAGCAGGTCGTGGTTAAGTCCGGGGTCTGTATGGTAGGGTCTGGCCAAAAGCAAAAGCACCACTTCGCTATTTTTTTCTGCTGCATCCAAGATAGCGCGTCCTTTGTCCATCAAAAGCTCCTCATTTTTTTTGAGCGCTTTAAGGGCTTGTTCTGCTGCCCAGTTGTTTTCATCTTTGGTGATGCGAAGTTTTTTCCCCCATGTATCAAAAAGTTGTTTTTTAAGCAATGAGAGGTTGTCAAAGTTGAGTGCATCATCGACATACTGCAATCCTTTGGCCTCAAAGAGATCCCTTTCTTTGGTAAAGGCCGAATAAACCACCTTGGGTGTTCCGGAGACAACGGGGCATGCCGTTTGCCCCATTGTGTGTGTTACATGCCCCGGCAGTTCGGTCACGGAAGGAAACCAGAGATAGTCAAAATGCTTTTTGCTAAACTTTTTGCTAAACATCAGTGCGTAGACATGGGCTTGAGCCACTTTTGCAGGATAGCAAGAGTCCACAGAACCGTATTTGGCCCCCTCTAAGAACATATCTTCGTTGGAAAATCCTGAGAACTGGATATGCAGCGGATTGATATCAAGCGCTTCAAGATAGGTGCGCAAAAAAGGTGCAAGACTATAGATGTTGAGCACTTTGGGAATGGCTATTTGAAGCGTTTGCCTGTAGGCTTTATCTGCCGGGCCGCTGCCAGCAAACGCTCGTGTGACAGTTTTGCATAGCGTTGGCCCCCACCCTTTGAGTGTGACTTTGATCTGCTGTTCGCATACGGTGTCACTTGAAGTAGGTTTGGGCTCAAGTGTATAGGTCGGCGCAAAAAGTGCATGGGATTCTGTTTTGACAAGGTTGGGCACTTTTGTTTGCAGTTCTTTTCTTTGGTTTTTAACCTCCTGAAGCGCCTGTACAGACTCTACGGTGCCGTTTTCGCAGGCAAATCCTGCGATATAGCGAACACTGTGAGAGCCGGGAGTGCGGGTGTCGATAAAGGTGCGTGAACAGTTGATGGAGCAAAAATGACATCGTGTGCTTTCATCAGTACGTGACGTATAGCTCAGTTCCAAAGCCTCCTCTAGACCCACAAAAGTGGCATAGCCACGCTCTTGTATCGTATGGCATGCCTCTATGGCTGCCCCGTATGCTCCTGCTTCTCCGGGGTAAGGATGAACATCGACTTTGGCATGGGGCGCGGCATTTTTGATATAGTCCACCTGTGCTTTCAGCGCAGCCTGGTTGTATTGGGTTCCGCCTTGAAGCACAAAATGTTTGCCCAATACAGAAAGATTTTGTGCTTGTACGACATACTGCCAAACATTTTTGGGCAAAACCTTGGCAATGCCGGCAAAAAGCTCTTCTTTGGTATAGCCTTCTTTTTGGAAATTGACCCTGTCTGTATCTAAAAATACCGCACATCCGTAGTTGAATTTTGGTGACTGGGTTGCAGCAAAAGCGACATCGGCAAAATCTTCGACCAGAACGCCGAATTGTTTTGCCATGCTTTGAAGCAGGGTGCCGTTTCCTGCACTGCATTGGTTGGAGAGGCGAAAATTTTTCATCATACCGTTTTCCATGAACAGTACTTTGATATCCTGCCCTCCGATATCGCAGATGACATCGATACTTTTTCCAAAGACTGCCTGAGCACTTTTCATATGTGCAATGGTCTCTACAGTATTGGCATCGGCTTTGAGCGCACCCTCGAGTACATCAGCGGCATATCCTGTCACTCCCAGACCCTTGATATCATAAAAATGATGCGTGTCGTGTGCCTTGATCTGCCTTAAAAGCTCTAGAGTGTCTTGTATAGGGTTGCCTTTGGAGAGCTGATAGACCTTTAGCAGCAATCTTCCCTCCTCATCGACCAAAACCGCTTTGGAGCTGGTTGAGCCCCCGTCTATACCCAGGTAACAGATCGTCTTTCTGATAAGCTTTGGAGGAGTGAATGCAGAAATAGTGTAGACTTTTTTGAAAGCTTCGAGTTCTTTCTTGGAATGACAAAGCGGCATATCGGTGCGCACATTTGCCTCTTTGCCTCCTGTATCGACAAGAGTTTTAAGCGCTGTGAGTCCGCCAAATGTCCGACTATGGTTTGATTCTCCTTCCCCAAAAATGACTGCACCCAAAGCCGCATAGTATTGAGCGTTTTCCGGAACGATGATAAGCGCTTCAAGTGCTTCTTTATCATAGGCTATGCTTCTTTCGTCCCAAAGTTCACTGATGCGATTACGCCAGCACTGCTGTAAAAAAGGAAGATAGGTATTTGGACCGCCCAAAAGCAACACTTTTGGCATGAGCGTGTTGCCTCTTGTAAGTACCGTAAGATTTTGCATCACAATAGCATCGGCAAGAGAGTTCATGATCTCATGCGGAGGGATGGAATTTTTTACCAGGTTGACGATATCCGTTTCAGCAAATACACCGCATTTGGCAGCGACATGATGCAGTTTGGCTGCATCAAAAGAGAGTTGCCGCAGCTCTTCTGTCTCCATGCCTACTTTCATAGTGCATTTCTCGATGGTGGCTCCCGTTCCGGAGGCACATTTGTCATTCATGGAGGTTAGTACGGTTTTTTGCCCGTTCTCTCCCTCTTTGAAATGGATGATTTTGGCATCCTGTCCCCCTAACTCAATGACGGCGTTGACTTCAGGGTGCAGATGTTCTACGGCTAAGACCACAGCATTGACCTCTTGGACAAACCGTGCATTGAGCGCGGGAGCGATTCGGCTTGCACCTGAGCCGGTGATATAGACTTTTTTTATTGCATTATAGGCTTGGGGGGAGGTTTTAGAGAGTTCCTCCAAAAGCGAAAGGAGAGTGGCTGCCTGTTTAGTATTGTGCGGGGTGTAGGCTTTGGCGATGATCCTGAAAGTTTCATCGCACAGCACATATTTGACCGTGGTGGAACCTATGTCGATACCCAGGGTATAGGTGGGCAGATAAGAAGCGGTCATGCACTTTTTTCTCCAGAAGACCTCAGTGCCCAAACAATCCAGACCGCACCCGCGATGATATAAGGAATGCTCAGCATTTGTCCTGCGGTAAAGGGCAGATTTATGACATAGTCTTCTTGGCGTGTTTTGGTATATTCAAGAAAAAATCGTGCAGTAAATAACAAAACTAGAAAAATTCCCGGTAGAATTTTTGTAGCAAAGAGAGGACTGACTTTTCTATAAATACCCAGCAGTATCAAAAAGATAATAAAGTAGCTGATTGCCTCATAGAGCTGTACGGGATGGCGGGGGATCATATCGACGCGCGCAAAGATGATCGCCCACGGTGCCTCGCTGGGCAGTCCAAGAATTTCAGAGTTGAAAAAATTTCCGATACGCACAAACATTGCTGTCAAAGCCCCCGGTATCGCGATACGCGAAAGCAGCCATATGTAAGAAGTGTTGTAGCGTTTGGAAAAGAGGTAAAATGAGACAAGTACGCCTGCAAGTCCTCCATGGCTGGCAAGCCCGCCTTCCCACACCTTGAGTATCTCAAGCGGATGAGAGAGATAAAAATCAGGCTCATAAAAAAAGCAATGTGCCAAACGCGCTCCGACGACAGCACCCACTAACGCATAAACAAGCAAATTGTCAAGCACTGAGGGGTCTTTTGCTTCACGTTTGTAGATCCATTTTGCTATCATTAGTCCCACAAAAAACGATCCTACAAAAAGCACACCGTACCACCGCAGCTGCAAAGCGCCGAAAGTGAAGATGCTCGGATCGGTATTCCAAATGAAATGTTCCATAAAATGCATACCTTTAAGGGATTTGATTGAGGAGTATTATACTCTAATTTATTTTTATTTTTTTATGCGCCTTTTTACAAACAACACGCCTTAAGCAATGTTGCAGCAAAAATGATATAATTTTTTACTGTCTGCGAATATAAATCATGAAGAGGGATTAGATGATAAAAGATTTTTTACGGTCTTTAAAAAGCATATTTTCGGTATCACTTTTCTTTTTGAAACAAAACACCAAGCGTTTAAATCTGGGTACTTTTAGGGTTGCAGGACTGCAGTACGGTGAGGCTGAATATATTGCATTGCTTCAGGGCGAACCCGCAGCGCTTAAAAGAGAGGCCAAAAATCCCCATGATCCCAAAGCAATCGCCGTGTATATTCGCGGTATCAAAGCAGGATATCTCCCTCAGCATGAAAACAAAACTCTTTCTTTGTTGATGGATCAAGGAGTAATTTTGGAAGCAATAGTTTATGCCTATGATTATGAAAAACCGCCATGGGAAAGAGTTGTGGTAAAGGTATGGAAGAAGAGATAAAGGGCTCGAGCAAGAATCAAAATACACTCAATCATTCAAAACATAAGTGCAATTTCACCCCAATCAAGTATTTGGTGTTGAGATATAAGCTTCCGACCGGATGACTTTTGGTTTCGGTCAGTCTCTCCCTCCGGATGAGGAGGGGGAAATAAATCACCTTACTTGTGAAGCTTTCTCTTTTAGGGGATGTAAAATTACACCAATCCTTGTTCGATCATAGCATCAGCTACTTTTCTAAATCCAGCGATATTTGCACCTAAAACCAGGTTGGTAGGTTCACCGAATTCTGTGGCAGTTTCTTTGGCATTGATATAGATATTTTTCATAATTTGTGCCAGTTTTGCATCAACCTCTTCAAACGTCCAGCTTACCATTGAAGCATTTTGCGCCATCTCTAATTGACTTGTTGCAACACCGCCCGCATTTGCCGCTTTGCCTGGCCCATAGCAGATTTTTGCATCAATAAATGCGTGTACTGCTTCAAGAGTTGAAGGCATATTGGCGCCTTCACTTACGCAGATGCAGCCGTTTGCAAGAAGGTTTTTGGCGTCGGCTAGATTAAGTTCGTTTTGTGTTGCGCTTGGAAATGCCGCAAAACAAGGAACGGAATATACTGCATTGGTGCCTTCTTGATACTCTTCGATCGGCGTATATTTAGCAGACGGTCTGTAGGCAGTGTATTCGCTCAATCTTACTCTTTTCACCTCTTTTAGTTCTTTTAACAGTTCAAGATCAATACCGTTTTCATCATAAATCATACCGTTTGAATCGCTACAAGTGATAGGAAGTGCGCCAAGTTGGTAAAGTTTCTCGATTGTATAGATGGCCACATTTCCGGATCCCGATACTACACATGTTTTGCCTTCAAGGGTTTCTCCTATGTCCTCAAGCATGTACTTGGCAAAATAGACAGCCCCGTAACCGGTCGCTTCGGTTCTTGCAAGCGAGCCGCCCCATTTGAGTGATTTTCCTGTGAGTACACCTTCATATTTGTTTGCCAATTTTTTATACATACCGAACATATAGCCGATTTCTCTTCCGCCAACACCGATATCGCCTGCTGGAACGTCGGTATGTGCTCCGATATGTCTGTAGAGTTCGCTCATAAATGCTTGACAAAATCTCATGATTTCATTGTCAGATTTGCCTTTTGGATTGAAGTCGCTTCCGCCTTTTCCTCCGCCGATTTGCAAACCGGTAAGCGCATTTTTGAAAATTTGTTCAAAACCTAAAAATTTGATAACACCTGCGTTTACGCTCGGGTGGAATCTCAAACCGCCTTTGTATGGCCCAAGCGCTGAGTTAAATTCAATTCTGAAACCCTTATTGACTTGAATCTCGCCTTTATCGTCTACCCAGTTTACTCTAAAAAGGATTTGTCTTTCAGGTTCAACAATTCTCTCTATGATTTTATGTTGTCTGTATTTTGGATATTTCTCCATCAAAGGTCTTAGTGATTCCAATACCTCTTCGGCTGCTTGATAAAACTCATTTTGAGACGGACTTGTTCTTTTGAGATAGTCAAAGACTTCTTTTACGTATGGCATTATATTCTCTCCTTAAATTAAAAATGACGAAGAGTATAACACATTTTTGGAATATAAAAGACTTAAAAAAAGACATATTTTGTTACTTTTAGTTATTTTTTTTAAAATAAAAAATAAATGTTTTTTTTATGCTTAAGATCTCAATTAACATAAAATATAATAACAGTTTTTTAACTTTTTTAGCAAAATGGGTTAAATAGAAGACTAAATTCATACAAACATCAATTAATTCATGTAAAATTCCAGTTTAATTTATTTTCTGGGCTGGAATCATGGAGCAGATATTTTTTATACTTTTTTTATTGTCGGTCGGATATAGTTTAAAATTTTTTAGTTTCCCGCACAATTTTTCACAAAGTCTCAACCTTTTCATTATTTACGTTTCTTTTCCTGCGACCATCTTGCTCCAGGTGCCGAAAATCAATTTTAATAGTTCATTGATATTGCCTGTGGCAGTGCCCTATAGTGTACTTTTTTTATCACTTATTTTTGTCTATCTCTTTTTCAAAAATGAATCCAGAAACACAAAAGCAGCGCTTCTTTTGCTTCTGCCTTTGGGTAATACTTCGTTTTTTGGTTTTCCGGTGCTTGAAGCGCTCGTAGGGACAAGCGCCATACAGTATGGGATTGTATATGATCAGTTTGGAAGTTTTGTACTGCTTACGACGTACGGAGCCTTTATTATTGCCTATTTTAGCGGCAGCTCCGTGAGCACTAAGCATATCATGAAAAAAATAATCACTTTTCCTCCTTTTATATTTTTGTTTCTTTCCTTTATAGTCGGAGATTTCCCGCCTGTGACGCTGCCTTATATTGAGCTTCTTTCCAAAACACTGGTTCCTTTGGCGATCATTAGCGTCGGGTTTTCGATGCAGTTAAAACTTGATGGGCAAAAAGATATATTTTTTAAAGCAATGGGTATCAAATTGTTTTTGATTCCCTCTGTTGTGTTGATAGTTTTTAAAATATTCGGGTTTACTGATGAGGTGGCCTTAACCACGCTGCTTGAGTCTGCCATGCCCCCTATGATAACGGCCGGTGCTTTGGCTATCAATGCCGGATTTGCTCCAAAACTTAGCGCTGCGCTTGTAGGTTACGGGATTGTCTTTGCGCTTTTTTCATTACAGCTTTTTAAGTATCTGCACTCTTTGGTTTAAATTATAAAACAGTGCTGTTCTTGGTTTTTATGGGCATCTTATGCAACGTTCGGTAAAATCCGCTTCTTTTTATACGCGGCAATTTCTTTGATTTTTGGATTTTTCTTCGTTTTTGTCTGTTTGTTACTGTATGCATGGGCTGGAATAAAAAATATATTTAGGTACATTAAGGAGTAGGAATGTTATTGTTGTCTACCAAAGAAGAGTGGTTTGGCAATATCCGGGGGGATATCCTTGCGGGCATTGTGGTGGCATTGGCGCTTATTCCTGAGGCGATCGCATTTTCGATTATTGCAGGGGTTGACCCCAAAGTGGGGCTATATGCGTCATTTTGTATCGCAACGGTAATCGCATTTGTCGGAGGGCGTGCGGGAATGATTTCGGCAGCTACGGGAGCTATGGCTTTGCTTATGGTGACTCTGGTAAAAGAGCACGGACTGGAGTACCTTCTTGCTGCCACGATTTTGACAGGCGTATTGCAGATCGTTGCGGGATACTTGAAGCTGGGCGTATTGATGAGTTTTGTCTCTCGAACGGTGGTAGTGGGATTTGTGAATGCATTGGCGATCTTGATCTTTATGGCGCAGCTGCCGGAACTGACCAATGTCACGTGGCATGTCTATGCTCTTACCGCGGCAGGCCTTGGAATTATTTATCTTTTTCCCTATACCCCTGCTGTCGGAAAACTGATCCCGTCCCCGCTGGTGACGATCGTGGTTCTTACTGCAGTTGTGACGGCGATGGGAATCGATGTACGTACTGTCGGGGATATGGGCTCTATGCCTGATACATTGCCGATATTTTTGTGGCCTGATGTTCCGCTCAATTTTGAAACACTAGCTATTATTTTTCCCTATTCGGCGGCATTGGCGGCAGTGGGGCTGCTCGAATCTTTTATGACAGCAACAATCGTTGACGATATGACCGATACCGATAGCGATAAAAACCGTGAGGCTAAAGGGCAGGGGATCGCCAATATTGCTTCGGGTTGTATCGGCGGGATGGCCGGTTGTGCGATGATCGGACAATCGGTTATCAATGTTAAATCCGGCGGCCGTGGCCGTCTTTCGACATTGATGGCAGGCGTCCTGCTTCTTATTATGGTGGTGTTTATGAGTGATTTGATCAAACTTATCCCGATGGCTGCATTGGTTGCTGTGATGATCATGGTTTCTATCGGAACGTTTAGCTGGCCTTCGGTCAAAGGGCTTAAAACACTTCCGCTTTCGACCAACATTGTCATGATCGCTACAACAGCAGTGGTTGTCTTTACTCATAATCTTGCATTAGGCGTTTTGACGGGCGTATTGCTGGCGTCGTTGTTCTTTGCCAATAAAATCAGTCACTTGATGTATTGGGAAACATCATATGCGAAGGAGAGCAGCGCACGAATTTACAAATTTTTTGGGCAGATTTTCTTTAACTCTGCAGATCGTTTTGCTGATGCATTTGATTATAAAGAAGAGGCAAATCAGGTTATCATCGATGTTACCCATGCGCATTTTTGGGATATTTCAGCAGTGTATGCTCTGGATAAAGCAGTGATTAAACTTCGCAAAATGGGTAAAAAAGTGGAAGTTGTCGGACAAAACGAGGCCACTCAAACCATTATAGACCGTTTTGGCATCCATGACAAGCCCGAAGAGATAGAAAAAATGATGGGCGCAGGGCATTAAAAACCCTCATCGTTTTATTCGTTGATTTTTGCCTTGATTTCTTTGGCTAAAGCAGAGATTTTGTCTATTTTTTGAGTATGGTTGAAATTGGCATCAAGCAAAATTTTGACAAATGCAGATCCTACGATTACGCCGTTGGCACCTTCGGCTTTTTCTTTGGCGGTATGCTCGTCTACGCCAAACCCTACATATACCGGTGTGTTTGTAAAACTTTTGATCTGTGCGATAATGTTTTGCAAATCTTCACTTTTTCCTGCGCCGGTGATTCCGGCATAAGCGACAAGATAGATAAATTTGCGCGCATGCGCAGCGATCTTTTCAATCCGCTCTTTGGAATCTGTGGGAGCGATGAAATCAATAAGGCTCAATCCTGCTGTCTCCACCTGTTTTTTGTAAGGTGCTGCTTCTTCAAAGGGAAGATCAGGGATAATGAAGCCATTGACGCCTGAGCGTTTTGCTTGAGCGATGAAAGTCTCTATGCCTCTATGATAAAACGGATTAAAGTATCCCATCCATAATGTATCGATATGGGGAGCTATTTGGGTGGATATTTCGAAAAGCTGATCAAGCTTAAATCCGTTTTGCAATGCTAAGAGGTTTGCTTTTTCGATGATCGGACCATCTGCAACAGGGTCTGAAAACGGCATACCAAGTTCTAATGTATCCACGCCTGCTTCTGCCAGTGACAGCGCCGCATCCACAGTAAATTCTAATGAAGGATAACCTGTAGTAATGTACGCAACTAATTTTTTCAATGTATACTCTTGTCTCAATAATTTTTGTTATTATATGATAAAATGAGTAAAAATATACACAGTAGGAAAATGATGAGTATTCATACACCCAAGATAGATAAAAAGGTGTCATTAAGCACGATAGCCAAAATGAAAGCATCAGAGCTTATCACAATGGTGACGGCGTACGATGCGCTTTTTGCAAAGCTGTTTGATGGTGAGGTTGAAATGATTCTGGTGGGCGACAGCCTTAATATGAGTTTTATGGGAAAAACAGATACCCTTTCGGCGACGCTGGATCAAATGATCTATCATGCTCAGGCAGTATGCAACGGTGCAAAATCTTCGCTTGTGGTGGTTGATATGCCTTTTGGTTCTTACGTCACAGAAGAACAGGCGATAGCCAATGCAACCAAAGTTTATCAACAGACTGATGCGCAAGCAGTAAAGATAGAGGGTGGCAAAGAGAGGGCGCATATCGTCAGGGCATTGACTCAAAATTCGATTGCTGTATTGGGGCATATCGGATTGATGCCGCAGTTTGTACGCAGCGAAGGAGGGTACAAGGTGCGCGGTAAAGATCAGGCAGATATCGACGCACTCATCGAAGATGCCAAAGCATTACAGGAAGCTGGAGCTTTTGCTCTTGTGATTGAAGGAGTAAAAAGCCAAGCGGCGCAGGCTGTCACCAAAGCGGTATCTATCCCGACTATAGGAATAGGCGCGGGTAACGGTACGGATGGACAGGTGCTTGTGTGGAGTGATATGTTTGGCTTCTTTGAAGCTTTTAAGCCCAAATTTGTCAAACAATATTTTGAAGGTGCAAAATATATTCGTGAAGGATTGCAGTCTTATCGCGACGAGGTTAAATCCAGAGCATTTCCCGACGAAGCGCATAATTATTAAAAGAGGTATGGATACAGATGAAAAAATGTTTAATGGCAGCAAGTGTCATAGGTATGATCTTGTTAAGCGGGTGTGCTGACAATAAGGATGCGGCTCCCAAGGAAAAGTATGGTTTTTCTCCTTCTTCTTCACCGGTAAGTCAAAAGCTTGCACAGACAAAGGGACTAAAAAATACCTATATAGTGGTTAAAAACGAAGACGGAAAAACAATTCTTCAAGGAAGGGTGCATACCAAAAAACAAAAATTTCTTGCAGGCACAGTGGCAAGGTCTGTAGAGGGCTCGGGAATGGTTGTCAATCGTTTGGCGGTTCGATAATTCATGGAAAGAATGATCCAGATAGAACGCTTTGAAGGTGAAAGCAATGAGGAGTTTACACTGCGCCCCAGCTCATGGAATGAGTATATAGGACAGGAAAAGATTAAAAAAAATCTCAAAGTTTTTATAGAAGCGAGTAAAAAAAGAGGGGAGGCGCTTGATCATATTCTTTTTTTTGGACCTCCCGGGCTAGGAAAAACGACGCTTGCCAATATTATTGCTTTTGAAATGAATGCCAATATCAAAACAACCGCTGCACCGATGATAGAAAAAGCCGGGGATCTCGCCGCGCTGCTTACCAATATTGAAGAAGGAGATATCCTTTTTATTGATGAAATTCATCGTATGAGTCCGGCCATAGAAGAGATACTCTATCCGGCCATGGAAGATTTTCGTCTGGATATCATTATAGGCAGCGGTCCGGCCGCCCAGACAGTCAAAATAGATTTGCCTCGTTTTACACTGATCGGTGCAACGACAAGAGCGGGGATGTTGTCAAATCCTCTTAGAGAACGTTTTGGGATGCATTTTCGGATGCAGTTTTATACAACCGAAGAGTTGGCACAGATTGTCATGCAGGCTTCCCATAAACTTGAAAAGGCGGCACTAAAAGAAGCTGCAAGTGAAGTTGCAAAGCGAAGCCGCGGCACACCGCGTATCGCGTTAAGGCTTTTGCGTCGCGTGCGTGATTTTGCTGAAGTGGAAGATGAGGAGCAGATTACTTTGCACAGAGCCAAGTATGCTTTGGATGAATTGGGCGTAAATCATTTGGGTTTTGATGAGCAGGATATTCGTTTGCTTGAATTATTGGTAAGCGCAAAAAACAAACCAATGGGGCTGGGTACCATTGGAGCCGCACTTAGTGAAGACGAGGGTACGATAGAAGATGTTTTGGAGCCCTATCTTATTGCCAACGGCTATATTGAAAGGACTGCCAGAGGACGCATCGCCACACAAAAAAGCTATGAACATTTTAAGCTTGGCGGGGGCAGGGAGGGTCTTTTTGAATAAAAAGAGACTCCCTGAGTCGCAAGACGAAGCTTTAGTGAGAGGAATTGAAAAGGGGCTTTGCTCGTTTTCAAGGAGAAATAAATTAACTAAGGTCTTTTTGAATAAAAAGAGACTCCCTGAGTCGCAAGACGAAGCTTTAGTGAGAGGAATTGTGTAATGTCTAAAACAAATTTAATGATCACAGCATTGTTTGTTTTAGCAATTGTGGGAGCCTATAGCATCTATAAACCTTTTTTGCTCGCAATGATCGTGGCTGTATTGTTGACTATGGCAACTTTTAATTTGACAAAAAAACTTATGAATTTTACCAATTCGTCCAAATTAAGCGCAGGCATCTCGTCGTTGCTTTTGACGTTGCTTCTTTTTGTGCCCATTGTTTATTTGACAACCACCGGCGTAACATACATAACAAAACTTGATTCAGTGACAGTCAAAGAAATGATAGGAACGATTAGGCATTCAGTAGAAAACATTCCTCTGCTTGGCCGGCTAGGAGAGGAGTATTTGGATGATGAGAAGATTGCAGGCTATGTGAAGGAGTCAGCCTCTTACTTTGCTACAGCCGGGAGTGCAGGGCTTGGATTTATTAAAAATATATTTTTGGTTATCGTGTTTTATTTTTTCATCAATTACTACGGAAACCGTTTTTTTGAAGTGATTTTAACTTTGCTGCCCGTATCTCCTGCAAAAGGCACTAAGATGATACAGGAAGTTTCAGCGACGATGGAGGTTGTGCTTTATTCTGTTGTCGTAACCGCTATTTTTGAAGGTTTTCTATTTGGGGTGATGGCAAGTTTTTTTGGATTCAACGGTCTGCTTTTGGGAATCGTTTACGGATTTGCTTCTTTGATACCTGTTGTGGGAGGAGTTGTTGTGTGGGGTCCTGTAGCACTTTATAGTTGGACTAACACCGATGAGTACGCTGCGATTTTTATCATGGTTTATTCAATTGTTGTAATTTCTGTGATCGCCGATACGTTTATTAAGCCTATTATCATTAAAATAATCAAAGAGAATTTACTCAAAAGCACGTTTGAGGTTAATGAGCTTATCATCTTTTTCTCTATCCTGGCAGGGATGGGGACGTATGGGTTTTGGGGTATGATTTTGGGTCCTGCAACAACCTCTTTTCTTATAGCTATTACCAAAGTCTATTTGGATTATAATGAAAATGATACCTCGTATCATAAAAAAATAAAGGATTAAAGATTATTAAGATACTTATTATTGAGGATGACCCCGAATTGGCACTCATCTTGACTAACTACCTTACAAAGTTTGATATGGAGGTAGTAAATGCCGAGGATCCTTATATCGGTCTTTCTTTGCTTACGCAGCATGCATTTGATTTGATCATATTGGATCTTACTTTGCCGGGAATGGACGGGCTTGAAGTGATTCCAAAGATACGGGAAGTAACAAGCATACCGATTATCATCTCTTCGGCCAGGGATGATATAACCGACAAAGTCATAGGAATGGAGAGAGGCGCAGATGACTATATGCCAAAACCCTATGATCCAAGAGAACTTGTTACGCGTATCAAGACCATCCTAAGGCGGACCAATCCTCCCGAAGAGAAAGCGCAAAAACCGGTAAATCTTTTTGTAGCCGATCCAAAAGCGCATACGATTACCTTTAAAGAAGAGCTGCTTGAATTGACTGCTGCAGAATATGATGTATTGCTGATGCTCATACAGCACAAAAACGGATCAGTTTCCAGAGAACAGTTGCTTTATGAGAGTGAACACATCGACGACGAGAGTTCTATTAAAAATATTGATGTAATCATTTCCCGCATCAGACAAAAAATTGCTAAAATCGACCCTGAGCATGTCTATATCAAGCCGATTCGAGGCGTAGGGTACCTTTTGACTGACCGAGTATGAAAAATCTATCCGTAACCACGTTTATCCATATACTTTTTTCTGTTGCTATTACAATTTTGATAGCAACTTTTTTGCTTTTTCTTTCTTGGGATAAGAACCGCTACAAGATAGAAGAATTTAAACGTTATCAGCTTATCTCTATTACGTTTCTTTCAAATTTGCAGCTCAATCCGGACAAAGAAACGCTCGAAAAACTCTATAAAGAGCTCTATCTGAAGCCTGTATCCGAAAAAAAAATAGTAGAGGTTAAAGAAAAGATAGCAAAAAGCGGGCAAACGATATTTTCGGGGGGATCCACTCTTGGGCAGGTAAGGGTCTTTAAGATCGGTGAGATCCAATATGTCTATGTGCAACGCCTGAAATACAACCTGATGCTCATAGATGACAGACCTGAAAATTATTATTTTGAGATCGCGTTGGCTTCGGGTATTTTTCTTATAGGACTCTTATTGCTTCTTTATCTGGCAGTGCTTAAAAAGTTGTTTCCTTTAAGAAAACTCCATAAGCAGATACAGCAATTTGCCAAAGGGGATACGAAGACACGCATTACTTATGTCCATGATGATGAAATCGGCAAAATAGCCAAAAGTTTTGATGATGCCATACGCTATATCAATGCCTTGAGTGCTTCGAAAAATCTTTTTATGCGTAATTTGATGCATGAGCTTAAAACACCTATTACTAAAGGGCGCATTATTGTGGAGATGATGGAAGAAGATGATCCTACGAAAAAAATACTTGTCCGTGCCTTTGAACGTATGAATGAACTTATCTTGGAGCTTGCACAGATCGAGAGAGTAACGACACAGGGTTTTGAACCTGTATTGGAAAAGACGACGCTCCACGAAGTGCTTAAAAAGGCGCAGGAGCTGCTAATGGCGGAAGAGAAGCATACTGTCCATATTCAAGCAGATAATCAAGTGATTTTTACAGATATCAAGTTGCTTGCATTGGCAATCAAAAATCTTTTGGACAACGGTATCAAATACAGCAAAAATAAACAGGTTTGGCTAAAAACCATCGGCGAAAATATTGCGGTTATCTCAGAGGGAGAAGCCCTGAAGCAACCCCTTTCCTACTACATAGAACCTTTTACGCAGGAAGAAAAACGCAGTTCGGGTTTTGGATTGGGGCTTTATATTGTCAATAGTATTTTAGACAAATTAGACTATTCGCTTGCCTATAAACATGTGGAAGGTAAAAACGTCTTTGTGATACATATGGAGAAAAGCCACTCTGCCGCACAAAAAAAATAATGACAATCCTATGCTTTAAGTGCTTCTGCAATTAACTCTAAAGGATTTTTAAAGACCGTCTCGAGTTGGGCATTATTCATTGCTTCTGAGAGCTGTACTCTGCATGCCGAGCATTCCGCGGAGACATAGTGTGCTTTTGTTTCTTTGATCATTGCGGCCTTTGGTTTGCCTGCAGCTTCAGCAAAATAAAACTTTTCTGTCTGCATTGTAACTCCCCCGAATCCGCAACAGCGATTAGGATCGCTCATCTCCACCATGGGATAATTTGGCGCAAGAAGATTTCGCGGTTCTTTGTAGATGCCCTGTACTTTTCGTGCATGGCAAGGGTCGTGATAGGTTACGAGCTCATTAAATTTTTTGCCTTTTTTCTCAAGCATTTCTTTAAGATGCGTATGGTCATGCAGCCATGCCGTTGCCATATGTATTTTTTTACCGACTTTTGCTGCCCTTTCTTTCCATTCTGGCATATCATGGTTTTCAAAAAAAACCTGCCAATCGTGCTTTACCATGGCTGAGCAGGTTGCTTCAGGGATAAGCATTGCATCGCACTCATCCATAAAACTTTCAAAATATGCTATATTTTTTTTGGTCATATATTCTACACTGTTCACATCCCCGGTGAAATAAGCAGGCGCGCCGCAGCAAAGCTGTTTTTTGGGAATAAACACATCAATATCGAGTTTTTCCAAAATTTCTACAAGGCTGTCGCCGATACTTGTATAATTGTAGTTTGCCAAACACCCGATAAAAATAGCAACCCTTGGTTTTTTGCCCTCTTTTTTGGCAAGGATTTCTTCCGGGTAGCTGTTAAGAAAACTTGTTTTGGCCATAGAAGGAAGAAGCCTTCCTTTTTTAACCATGGGCAAAGAGAATCTGGCTTTTAATCCTCTGCCTTTTTCATCCTGAGCCAAGGCACACGTCTTAAACATAAAACCGAATTTCATCACAAGATCCATGATCCTGCGATGACGCAATAAGAAAAAGAAGCCTCTTTTAAACCAAGCGATACCGAACTTATCGGCGATATCCGCACGCACCTCTTCTATCACCATATCGGTAGCCAATGAATTGGGGCAGACATCAACACAATTGGTACATAAAAAACAGCTTTCAAAAATATTTTTAGTTGTTTTATCCAGCTCTAGCTCCCCTCGTTTATAGGCCCCCAAAAGATCGATAAAACCGCGAGGAGAGGTTGTTTCATCCGGATTGATCTGGTGTATGGTGCACACAGGGATACATTTTCCGCATTTAATACAGGCATCGCTGGTAGCGGTGAAGTTAAAAATATCTTCAGGTTTTTTCATAGGCTCTCTTAGACTGTTTTTGAAAATGTTTTTTTGCTTTGCGCATATTTGTTCATGTACGCATCAAACGGCATAGCAATATTTCGTATGAGAAGTGTGCCGGTCGGGCTTACGCGTATGAATTCCGGAGTCATGGTTAGCAGCTCAGCCTCCTCAAACTCTTTAAGGGATTCTATCGCATCGGCAAAATAATCGCCAAATACAATGCCGTGTTCTTTTTCAACACGCTTAATATCGACAGAGAAATTTGCCATAAGTTCCATAATGACCGCCTTACGGATAAAATCATCTTCACTTAAGGCTATTCCGCGCTCAAACGGCAGTTTTCCTGCATCAAGCGCAGCCTCATAGGTTCCCATTTCTTTAGTGTTCTGAGCATAATACCTGCTTCCCTCTCCAATACTTGTCAGTCCAATACCGATAAGATTGGCCCCTCCTTTGGTAGTATATCCTTGAAAGTTTCGATGCAGTTCTCCTTTTTCAATAGCGGTAAAAAGTTCATCTTCAGGTTTAGCAAAGTGGTCCATACCTACCATTTTATATCCATTGCGTTCAAAAAAATCAATCGTATATTGAAAAATTTGAAGTTTGACTTCAGGGGACGGAAGGGTCGTTTCATCGAATTTTCGCATGGTTTTTTTCAGCCAAGGAACATGCGCATAGTTAAAAACAGCCAGTCTGTCAGGCGCAAGACTAAAAGCAAGTTCTAATGTTTTTTTGAAACTTTCAAAGGTTTGATAAGGCAGACCGTAGATCAGATCGATATTAATGCTTTTTATGCCGTAGTTTCGTGCCAGGTCAACAGCTGATTTTGTGAGATCGTAAGGCTGAATACGATGGATTTCTTCTTGCACTTTGGGATCAAAATCCTGCACCCCAAAACTGATACGGTTAAAGCCGTGCGCGATAAATACTTTCATTTGTTCTTCATTGAAGAAGCGGGGATCGATTTCACAGCTGATCTCGGCGTTTTGGCTCCAGTTGGGAAATTTTGACTTGATATAGGTGACAATCTCATCAAGCTCAAAAGCTTTGTAAAAGGTTGGGGTTCCTCCCCCAAAGTGAAACTGTATCACTTCTCTTGAAGTATCAAGAGACAAAGCCAAAATGTCAATCTCTTTTTTAAGATAATCTACATAACGGCTTAGTTTATCTTCTTTGGAAGTGAAGACCACATTGCATCCGCAAAAATAGCAGGCACTGCGGCAAAAAGGCAAATGCACATACAAAGAGAGCTTTCCTTGTTCTGTTTTAAGGCATTGAAGATAGTTTTCGTAGGAGAATGCTTCATTAAACTCCAACGCAGTAGGGTAACTGGTGTAACGAGGACCGGGCTTGGAGTATTTGCTGAATTTTTCTAAATCAATTTGGCTCAATTTATTTTCCTTGTTTCTTCATTGCGATGATTGTTCAGCCACACCATAATCCCTTTTTGTGCATGAAGCCTGTTTTCTGCTTCGTTGAAGATCTCTTCCGCGTGCGCTTCAAAAACCTCTTCGCTTACCTCATGCCCCCTATAGGCAGGTAAACAGTGCAAGAAAATAGCATCTTTTTTCGCTAAAGACATCATCGTATCATCTACCATATAGCCCTCAAACGCCCTAAGTCGGATCTCTTTTTCCTGCTCTTGTCCCATGGAAACCCAGGTATCTGTAGTTACCACATCGGCATTTCTGACTGCCTCTTTGGGATCATTTCCAAAAATGATTTGGGCTCCGCTTTCTTTGGCTATGCTGAGTGCCTTCTGGGTGACGGCTTTATCGCATTCATAGCCTTGAGGTGTGGCTATTCGCAGTTCAAATCCAAGTTTTGCAGCAAGCATCAGCCAAGAGTGTGCCATATTGTTTCCGTCCCCTATATAAGCCACAACAGGGTTTTTGTCTTTACCAAACTCTATCATCGTCAGATAATCTGTCATGAGTTGCACAGGATGGTAGGAATCGGTTAATCCGTTGATGACAGGCACTTTGGAGTAAGAGGCAAATTCTTCAAGCTTGCTTTGCTCAAAGGTGCGTATCATCACCATGTCCACCATGCGGGAGATTACTCTGGCTGTATCCTTCATCGGTTCTCCCCGCCCCAGCTGGATATCATTGGCAGAAAGAAAAAGTCCCACCCCACCCAGCTGATAGATGCCCGTTTCAAAACTTACGCGTGTACGTGTAGAGCTTTTTTCAAAGATCATACCTAGCGTCTGGTGTTCCATGTAGGGAACAAACTGTTTTTGTTTGGTTTGCGCTTTGATCTTTTGTGCCAAAGCGATCATCTCTAGAAGCTCATCTTTGGTGAAATCTGCCAATGTTAAAAAATGTCTCATCTGTGTATCCTCGTACCGGAACCATAGCGGTGAAAATTTAAAAGAAATCATTTTACCATAAAAGGTTTGAAAGTCCAATAGGGTTAAACGAAGAAGTTTAGTCTCCCCCCGGACTCAAGAAGAAAACTATTTATTTTTGCAGCAAGAGAGCCGCCTCTTTTGCATGGTAAGTAATGATGATATCCGCTCCGGCACGTTTAAATGCGATCAATGTTTCCATCATCACCTTTTCATAGTCTATAACACCTGCCTTGGCAGCCATTTTGAGCATAGCATATTCGCCTGAGACATTATAGACAGCCAAAGGCAGATTGGTATTGTTTTTGATATCTCTGACTATATCAAGATAAGCAAGGGCGGGTTTGACCATCAGGATATCTGCTCCCTCTTTTTCATCCTCCATGCTTTCGGCGATCGCTTCACTTCTGTTGGCAGGATTCATCTGGTAGCTTCTTCTGTCTCCAAAGCTTGGGCTTGATTCTGCTACGTCCCGGAATGGACCATAGTAGGCCGAGGCAAATTTAGTAGAGTAGCTCATTACAGGAAGATTTTCATATCCGGCCGCATCAAGTCCTTTTCTGATTGCGGTGATCATTCCATCCATCATTCCGCTTGGGGCAATCATATCTGCGCCCGCCTTCGCATGTACGACTGCTTGTGCGGCAAGGTTATCAAGCGTAATATCGTTGTCAACAGTATGCAAAACAGGATCAAGCACGCCGCAATGCCCGTGGTCCGTGTACTCGCAAAAACAAAGATCTGTCACAATAAACATTTCAGGGTGTGCACTTTTGATCGCCCTGATCGTCTGAGCGATGATTCCGTGTTCGCACATCGCGTCGCTGCCTACGCTGTCTTTGACGTCAGGTATTCCAAAAAGTATGATGGCGTAAATTCCCAGTTTCTTTAGCTCTTCACACTCTTTGATGATTTCATCAATGCTCATTTGGTAAACACCCGGCATCGAGGCCACTTCGTTTTTAATTCCTGTGCCGTTTCTTGCAAAAAGCGGATAGATAAAATCATCTATACGCAGATGCGTTTCTTGGAGCAGGTCTCTTAAAACCGGATTGATTCTTCTTCTTCTAAAACGTGTAAACATGATAATAACCTTACGATGATATTAAAAGTATTTTACAATAATTATCAATTATTCATTATTAATTATTCATTCTTGATGTATAATTCTGCCATGAATAGTATCAAAATATCAAAAGTCGCACAGCTTCCTACAAGCTACGGCACGTTTAAAATTCAAGCATTTAGAGAGCATGAGAAAGAGCATTTGGCTATTTTTACTGAACCTCTGCCGGAAATTCCGGTGGTGCGTGTACATTCTGAATGCCTGACAGGGGATGCGCTTGGTTCTTTAAAGTGCGATTGCGGGCAACAGCTTCAAGCAGCATTGAAGTATATTGCCAAAGAAGGCGGTATGGTTATTTATCACAGGCAAGAAGGCAGAAATATAGGGCTTCTTAACAAAGTCAATGCCTATGCGCTTCAAGATCAAGGGTATGATACTGTCGCAGCCAACCATCAGCTTGGATTTAAAGCTGATGAGCGTACCTATGAGGTGGTTGAGTTTATTTTGAATTTTTTTGGAATTAAAAAAATGAAACTTCTTACCAACAATCCTAAAAAAATAGAAAGCCTCGAAAATATTGAGATCGTAGAGCGTTTACCCATACAAATGGAGTCTAATCCTTATAATGAAGGGTATTTGAAGGTCAAAAAAGAACAGATGGGACATTTGCTTTAGTGAAAAGTGATACTCTTGAAAAATTATTAAGAAATGAAGAGATCAAGATTGATGAAAGTGCAGCAGAAAAACTTGTTCGTTTTGCCAATCTGCTCCACGAATGGAATCAGATACATAACTTTACCGGCGCCAGAACGATAACCGATATCTATAGAAATATCGTTGACTCACTGTATCCTCTCACGTTTATCTCTCTCCCCAAAACATTATTGGATGTAGGTACCGGAGCAGGGTTTCCGGGTCTTGTATTGGCCGTTGCTCTGCCGGACACCTTGGTTTTGCTCGCCGAGCCTCTTAAAAAAAGAGTCTCTTTTCTTAAATATGCGATCATGGATTTGGGACTTGATAATGTAACCGTGGAAGCTAAAAGGGTAGAAAATATAGAGCATGAGCCTTTCGAGCTCATCTCTTCCCGCGCTGTGACAAATACTAGATTGCTTTTGGATTTGACGCAAAAGGTTAGTGATCAAAAAACAGCTTATTTGTTTTACAAAGGAAGCCGTGTTTTTGAAGAAGTCGGAGAGGTGCAACATCAGTTAAGTTATGATATAGTTCAAAAAAACCAACGCAATTATTTATATATTAAAGGGCAGTGATGGTAGTGAAGCTTCTTATTTTTCTTTTAGTGGGACTGGCCATCTATAAATTTTTTGGCGGTAAATTTCCTGCATTTGGCAAAACAAAAGAAGAAAAAAAAGTGGAAGAAGACACGCTTGTGGAGTGTGAAAAGTGCGGTACATACGTGACACTCAAAGAAAGTATCGTTGTGCAAGGAAAGCACTACTGTTCCAAAGAGTGCGCCAGATAAAATATTGCAGGAAAGTGGAGACAGTATGATTATTATAGGTCATCCGTGGATAAAAAGCAGTCGTTTTCGATATGCATTTTCACAAGAAGACATCAAGCAGACGCAGGCAGATGACATTGTTTTGCTAGAACCGTTATCGGACTCACATGGACATGCCAGATACTGTCAGGCAAACCACATTCCTTACGGCGTGGTCGTCAGCACCGTAGAGGATGCCGTTTTGGCAAATGCCCTGGGGGCTTCCTATATTATCTGTGAAGAAGATGATGCCCTAGAGATACAGCCTGTGGCGCAAGCATATCTTTTTGATACCCGTGTGCTGGTGCTTGTGTATGATCCTAAAAAAATCAGCAAGCTCGCAAAAGAAGGGATTGACGGTGTTCTTTTTGCAGAAGCTATCTACTGATAAAAGTATGTCCATTGCGTGAATTTGGTCAATTTAAACTCACCTATACGATCATTATCCTCAATTTTTCAGCTTATCTTTTTACTTCTTTTTTGAGTGGCAGTATTGCAGAGATGGATTTGCAAAAACTGGTTGATGGGGGCGCATTGTATGGTCCTTATGTGGTATTCAAAGAGGAGTGGTGGCGTTTGGGAAGCGCGATGTTTTTGCACGGCGGAATGACGCATTTTTTGATGAATATGGTCTCTTTGTATCTTATAGGAAGAGGTGCGGAGATCTATTTTGATGCCAAGTCGTATATGGGGATTTACTTTTTTTCAGGGATTATCGGATCGCTTGTTTCTTTGACAGTGCATCCTCAGAGTGTGGGTGTCGGGGCATCGGGTGCGGTATTTGGTCTTTTTGGGGCCTTGGCAGGATTTTTCCTGGCACATCGTGACAAGATTGCCCCGCAAAGCAAAGCGTTTATGAAAGATTTCGGAATAATCATTCTTGTTAATGGTATATTTGGATTGGCCATCCCAAGTGTGGACATGAGCGCGCATATTGGAGGGCTGGTCGTAGGATTTGTTGGCGGATTTATGATTCAGCGAAATGCACAATGGTTTATATTTTATGTCATAGCGATGGCAGCAGTCATCTTCTTTTTTTATGCCGCTCTGCCAGGGGTGTATAGGGATATATTCAGGCCATGAAATACTTTTTGGGCTTCATTTTAATTTACTTTTTTTCCGGATGCAGTGTCAAGCCTGCGACTTCCCCTTCTCAAGCGAAAGTAACGCAGCTTACACAGCAATTTGTCCGACTGGATCGAAGCGTTTCATATGCGGAAGCACAAATGCTTGCTTTGGATATTTTTGATTATACGACCCAATTGGCACAAAAGTACGATTTGGTTTCTCCTCCGATGTTCCATAACTTTTTAGTCAACACGGGCATGCGCGAAGGAGGATTGTGCTACCAGTGGAGTGATGCGCTCTATGAGCATTTGCTCGCAAAAAAATATCCCGGCTTTGAGTTTCATTTGGCCGTAGCGAATGAGGGAGAGTATTGGAGCGAACACAATGCCTTGGTTGTTGTACAAAAAGGAGGAAAGGCCGAGGAGGGGATTATTGTTGATCCATGGCGTCATTCGGGCAAACTCTTTTTTACAAAATTCAAAGAAGACCCCCTGTATCAATGGCAGCACAGGCTCAATAGATGTCGATGCAAAGAGTAGTCGTTTTGATTTAGAGGGGAAGATAAATTTTGTCTATCAACTCTTGGTATTCGCTGGACGCCTCACTGTCTAGAGTGATGCCTCCGCCACTTTTATAGAAAAGTTTTTTGTTCTCTTGTTCTATAAAGCGTATCATTACACTTGATCGCACGGTCGCATTGTTATAGATGCCAAAAATACCGGTATAAAAACCTCTATCATAATCTTCTATACGGTTGATGATACCGACAGTGCTTTTTTTAGGTGTGCCTGAGACTGAGCCTGCAGGCAGAATTTTAGACAGAAGTGCACCAAAATGATCCTGCCAATTCTCAGGAAGTTTGGCTGTGATCTTTGAGCTAACCTGTAAAAGCTCTTTTTCTCCGGCTTGAATTTTCTCAATGTAGCGGAATTTCTCTACATTGACTTCTGAGGCGATCATCCCAAGATCGTTGCGCATCAGATCTACGATCATCACATGTTCGGCCATCTCTTTTTCATTATTAAGGATTGTTGACCGGGCATTGGAGAGATTGGCATCTATGGTGCCTTTCATAGGATATGTTGCAATAATGTTTTCTTTTATCTCTATAAAAGGTTCGGGTGAAAAACAGATAAATTCATCTTTGAAATAGAGCTTGAATTTGGCGTTTGCATGGGTAAAAATTTCTTTGAGAGTAAGATTAGTATTTATGGGGGTTTTGAAGGTAAGATTGAGCAAATAGGTATTGCCCGCGCGTATCTCTTCTTGTATGTGTTCTAGTGTTTTTTTGTAATGGGCAAAATCAACAGGAAATGCATCAAAAAAGATTTTGTGTGCAGATTTTTCTGGAGGATAATTACGCCAATCTCCCAATTTGTAGTAAATTTCCTTTTCCAGCGATTCTAAAGGGCTGGCAAAGATTTTTTGTGTATCAAAGGAGATGACAAAGAGGAAAGGAGTTTTTGTCCGGGTCAAATCGGTAATTTTTTTGAAGCCGTTTTCTTTATTGAACCACATAGTCTGCAACTCTTCCTCTAAATACATGAACAGTTTGTTTCTTTACCGATGCAGCAAAATGCTCTCTTTGCTTTGTTTTCAAAATGAATAGTTAAGAATCCAAAAGCAATAGCTTTAAGACAGCCATACGGATATAGACGCCGTTATTGACCTGGGGCAGGACTTTGCACCTTGGATCGTTGAGTACCTCATTAGAGATATCGATATTGCGCATCACAGGTCCTGGGTGCAATATGAGGATTTCTCTGTCTTGCAGTCTTTCGTTGGTAATACAGTAGTGTTTGGCATACTCTTGATAATCATCAAAGATCGGCGAAGCATGACGTTCAAGCTGCGCTCTAAGGCTCATAATAATATTGACCTTGTCCAGCACCTCTTCAAGAGACTCGTATTGCGGCAGATCACTGTGAGGCATGAAAGGTTTTGGTGCGACAAGGATTACGTTCATTCCCATACGCGTAAAGAGCCGGATTCCGGAGCTGGCTACCCGTGAACTGACAATATCGCCGACGATCGCAATGGTTTTGCCTTTTAGATCGCCAAAATGTTCCTGCATGGTAAAAAGGTCAAGAAGGGCTTGGGTAGGGTGTGCGTAGTTTCCTGCGCCCGCATTGATTACTGAGGTCATTTTTTTGTCTGCCAAGAGTTGCGGCGTATCATTTTCCCAGTGGCGTATAATTACACCATCAGGCTCCATAGCACAAAGATTGGCAAAAGTATCTTCAAGCGTTTCGCCTTTATTGGTCGAACTTCTCGAGGGGTCAAGATGCACTACTGTAGCCCCGAGTCTTTTGGCTGCAACTTCAAAAGAGCTTCGTGTGCGCGTGGAATTTTCAAAAAAAAGAGTGATAAGAAGTTTGTCACGAAGCAGGTGCGGAGGGCGTTGATGCTTAAAGCGTTTCGCATCTTCCAATATTTGAATTATCTGCTTGTCTGAGAGATCGGTAGTATCTAATAAATGCTGCATGAACACCCTTTAAAATAATTTTGTCATTATAGCAAATAGCTGCTAATAAATGTGTTGAGATCTGTCTGAACGCTCCACCATGAGGGAAATACTTCGTCATAAAAGGGTTTGCTGACCGTATCAAAATACTCTTTCTCTTGATGCAGATTGACACACCAGTCAAAGGGGATATTTCGAGACCGTAGGGCTTCCATTGAAAGTAAAGTGTCATTGATGCACCCCAGACGACTGGGTGTAATCAAGAGCATTTTGGCCTGAAACTGTTTGATGAGGTCTATCACCATGAAATCTTTCATTATGGGCACCATCAGTCCCCCTGCGCCTTCAATTAAAAGCAAGTCGCAAAGTGCTGAGAGCTGATGATATTTTTTCATGATTTGATTTTTTTGTATAGTATGCCTTGTGTCCGCACAAAATGGTGCAGCAGGGAGAGCAAAAGTGTATGCAGTGACCTCTTTTGGGGTAAGGGTTTTAAACATTGGATTTACTTTTTGGCAGGCTTTAAGAAGAAGAGCCGCATCTTGCGGTTCTTCTTCTACTCCTGTTTCAATAGGCTTAAAAACACCTACTTTTACCCCTTGTTTGGCAAAGCCTTCGATAAGCAGAAGCGTGGTGTGTGTTTTGCCTACATTGGTTCCTGTGGCACCAATAAAAAGTGTTTGCACTTGAAAATCTCCAATTTTTATGTATAATTAAAATCGTATAATGATATCGATAGAGGATTTTAACATAAGATGCCAAAGTTTGAAGAAGAGTTAGATTGTCCGGTCGAATTAAAAGAACCGGCACGATACAAAGTATTGCTGCATAATGATGACTATACAAGTATGGATTTTGTGGTAGAGATACTCGTGCGCATCTTTTATAAAAATCATAGCGAAGCCGAACGCATTATGCTCCAGATTCATGAAAAAGGAAAAGCCATATGCGGGATCTATTCTTTTGAAATAGCACAAACCAAGGCACAGCAAGTAAAGCAGCTTGCCAAGCAAAACGAGTTTCCTTTACTTGCTACAATTGAAGAGGATGTCTAGATGATAAGATCATTCATTGTCAGACTGATAGAAGGTTTTTCTTGGCGAAAAGTTTGTGCAATCTGTTGCATATCAGAACAAAAAGTACATACGGCAAAGAATTGATTTATATGGGACAGATATCACTGAAAGACAGACAATAAAGGAGAACAGGATGATAAGTTTAGCACTCAATGATGTATTTAAGCATGCCGTAGCCTATGCCAAAGAGAATAGACATGAATATCTCACAGTTGAACATGTGTTTTTGGCGATCATAAGAAGCGAAGAAGGCAAAGAGATACTCCTGGCGCTCGGCGCAAATGTGACGGCACTCAAACAGGGAATCGCAGAGCACATTAACAAAACAATTCCCATACTCAAAGAAGCCGTCGAACCGTTTGAAACCGTGGCGCTCTCTCGGGCGATCAATGATATGATGACGCATATTCACAGTTCAGGGAGGACGGAGGCCGGTATTGGGGACATGCTCGCTGCTATTTTTATGCAAGAACACTCTTATGCGGTTTATTTGATGAAAAAAGAGGGAATTGCCAGGGTAGATGTTCTTGAAGTTATTTCGCATCGCGGCATAGCACGCAAATCAGATCAAAAGGCTGAGCCAAAAGAAGAGACATTGCTGGATCAATTTACCACAGAACTTGTCGGGCTTGCAAAAAAAGGAAATATTGATCCTGTTGTGGGGCGCGCAGAGGAGATTGAACGCGTTATGCAGACGTTATGCAGACGCAAAAAAAACAATCCTCTGTTGGTGGGAGAACCCGGCGTAGGAAAAACGGCTATTGCTGAGGGTTTGGCGCTTAAAATTTCCCAGGGTGAGGTTCCTGAAGTACTGAAAAATGCAAAGATATTTGCATTGGAGATGGGAGCACTGGTTGCCGGAACGAAATATAGGGGAGATTTTGAGAAACGGCTCAAAGGAATTATTGCCGAACTTGGAACGATAGAAAATGCTATTTTGTTTGTCGATGAGATTCACACCATGGTTGGTGCGGGTGCAACAAGCGGAGGAAGTATGGATGCTTCCAATCTGCTTAAGCCTGCTCTTGCCCGAGGAGAGCTGAAATGCATCGGTGCAACCACTTACGCAGAGTACAGAAACTTTTTTGATAAAGACAAAGCGCTAAGCAGAAGATTTGCCAAGATCGATGTGGAGGAGCCAAGCGCGGAAGATACAATGATCATCTTGCAAGGCATTAAGCACAAATATGAATCTTATCACGACATTCGTTTTACCGACGAAGCTCTGCAAAGTGCTATTGATTTGAGCGTCAAATATCTGCATGATAGATTTTTGCCGGATAAAGCAATGGATATCATCGATGAAGTGGGAGCACACTTTATGCTTAAGGGAAAAAAAGGCGTAGTGATACAATCTGAAGATATTCAGCGGAGTGTCGCAAAGATGCTTAAGCTTCCTTCATCCATCATAGGAACGGATGAAACAAAAAAACTTGCAGCGCTTCAAAAAGAGTTGGCATCACACATTATAGGCCAAGACGAAGCTATCAAGGCATTAGTGGGGGCCATTAAGCGATCCTATGCAGGACTTAATGTCCCCGATAAACCGATAGGATCATTTCTTTTTGTGGGTCCGACAGGCGTGGGAAAAACAGCATTGGCTACACAGCTGGCAAAATCTATGGGTGTGCATTTTGAGCGTTTGGATATGAGTGAGTATATGGAAAAACACTCTGTAAGCCGTTTGGTGGGTGCGCCTCCGGGGTATGTGGGGTATGAGCAGGGAGGATTACTTACGGAGATGATCAAAAAACATCCCCATACAGTACTGTTGCTTGATGAGGTAGAAAAAGCGCATCCGGATATTATGAATATTTTATTGCAAGTGATGGATGGTGCAAAGCTTACGGACAACAATGGAATAGTAAGCGACTTTAAAAATGTTATCTTGATCATGACTTCCAATATCGGCACCAAAGAAGCCAATGTGATGGGTTTTACCAAAGATGTTTCAATGAAAACAGATAAAGCTTTGGCAGATTTCTTTAGTCCGGAATTTAGAAATCGTCTGAGCGCAACGATTTATTTCAATTCGCTCTCCCTGGATGTGCTGACAGGGATCGTAGATACAGAAATTGATAAACTTAATAGGTTGCTAAAAGCAAAAAAAGTCACAGTCAAGCTTGATAAAAAAGCGAAAGAATATTTGGCTAAAGAGGGCTATGATGAGCGTTACGGCGCAAGACATATCGCGCGAGTGATTGAAGAAAAAATTAAAGAAACACTTACCGATGAAATTCTTTTTGGAGCACTCAAAAATGGGGGTGAAGCAAAAGTAAGCTATAAAAAAGAGAAGTTAAATTTTTTATTTGAGGGAAAATGATTCAAAACATTGTGTCAAATGACTCTATCTATAAGAAAATTTATATAGTCAAATTTTGTTAAAGTACGAACAGTGATAATAAAGAGGAGTTCGAATGGCTTCGATGTTTGAGGAGGGGTACTGTGTTCCTCCATTGGGGGATTCTTATATTTTTCCAAACCCGCGGCTTGCTTCAGATGAAGGACTGCTTGCGTATGGGGGCGATCTTTCGGTAAATCGTCTTTTAACTGCATACCGTAAAGGTATTTTTCCTTGGTATAATGCAGGGGATCCGATACTGTGGTGGTCTCCTAACCCTAGACTTTTACTCTATCCTGATCGCTTCAAAGTAAAAAAATCTTTCCATCGTGTGCTGCGAAACGGACAATTTACTGTAACTTTTGACAGGCAGTTTGCCGATGTAATCAATCTGTGCGCAACCGTTCCAAGAGAGGGACAAAGAAGTTCCTGGATTATTCCGGAAATGCGAATGGCCTACCTGGAACTTTATCGGCATGGATTTGCCCATAGTGTCGAGGTATACAAAGAGGGCAAATTGGTAGGAGGGCTTTATGGCATTGCAATGGGAAAAGGTTTTTTTGGCGAATCAATGTTTTCGTTGGTTTCTAACGCATCCAAGGTCGCTTTTAAGGCACTAAGTGATGTTTTAGGCTCTAAAGGCTATGATTTTATAGATTGCCAAATGAAAACAGGTCATTTGGTAAGTTTAGGCGCCCAGGTAATTACAAGGGATAGATTCTTGGATGAACTTGAGCTTACTTTACAAAAACCTAGCGATTTAGGGCATTGGCATCATTTTTTTTGGGAGTATAATAATGGTTAACACGGAAATCGGTTTTTCGTTGTGGTTGGATTTTGTGGAGAGGGATTTCCTTAGAAATGATTTTATAAATTTGATTGAATCGGGCACCATTAATGGCGCAACTAGCAATCCTTCTATTTTTGCCTCAGCTATTACAACTTCTGACGCTTATAAAGAGCAACTGGAGCTTCTTTTTGGAAAAAGTGCCAAAGAGAAGTATGAAGCGCTTGCGATTGCAGATATTAAAATGGCTGCAATTGAACTCAGAGGTATTTATGATGAAGGCAGAGACGGTTATATTTCTATCGAAGTAGACCCTTTTTTATCCAACGATACACATGCAACGGTCGAAGAAGGAAAAAGGCTTTTTAAGGCGATAGGCGAACCCAACGTTATGGTGAAAGTGCCTGCGACAGAAGCAGGATATGCCGCGATGACGGAATTGCTTAGCACCGGGATATCAGTCAATGCAACATTGATCTTCTCTCCTGAACAAGCCAAAAAATGTCTGTCTGCGATGAAACAAGGATTGGATATTTTTGAAAATAGCGGCGGGAGAAGAGCTGAAGCGGTTATTTCAATTTTTGTAAGCCGTTTTGACAGACTGCTTGACCCTCTCTTAAAAGAAAAAGGGTTGCCTACGGCAAAAACAGGTATTTTAAATGCAGCAAAAATCTATAACCTTATCGAGGATAATCGTACACCAAGCATCCGCACTCTTTTTGCGAGTACAGGAGTAAAGGGTAATGATCTGGATGCAGATTATTATATCCGTGAACTTCTGGCACCGCGTTCTGTCAATACGGCGCCTTTGTCTACCATAGAATCCTATATCAAATCCAAAGCTACACCGCCAAAATTGCCTATTGCCGATGAAGAGATCGATGCATATTTTGATGCACTTAAAGTTGCCGGCATTTCTATGGAAGAAGCATACGATATATTGCTCCGCGAGGGACTGGAAGCATTCGAAAAAGCATTTCAAGAGATGCTGGAGACACTTGGATAGGGAAAAAAGTAATGGAAGAAAAACTCAAGCTATATCTTCGTACAATGATCAGCAACAAAGGAAGCGACCTTCATGTAAAATCAGGCGCAATTGTAAGAGTGCGGATAGATGGTATCTTGAAGTTGTTGGGAAAAGAGGCTGTGAGTGCCCCCGAAGTAGATACCATTGCTCAAGAAATCATGACACAAGAGCAGTACGAGAAACTCAAATCAGACAAGAGCCTTGATTTTACCTATGTTTTGAGCGAAGAGTATCGTTTTCGTGTAAACTTCTTTTATCAAATGGACGGCTTGAGCGCTGTTTTCCGTGTGATTCCGGTAAAAATAGCTTCGCTTGACGAGCTAAACCTTCCTGAAGTAATTAAAACATTTACGCAAATACAGCGCGGATTGGTATTGGTCACAGGGGTCACGGGAAGCGGCAAGTCAACCACGTTGGCAGCACTGCTTGATAAAATAAACAATGAACAAAAAAAACATATTATTACCATCGAGGATCCTATAGAGTTTATCCATAAAGATAAAGGATGCTTGATCAATCAGCGATCCATAGGCCAGGATACTCGCTCTTTTTCTGACGCGCTTAGGGGTGCGCTCAGAGAAGATCCTGATATCATACTGGTGGGAGAGATGAGGGATTTGGAAACCATAGATATCGCATTGCATGCAGCCAATACGGGCCACTTGGTTTTTTCTACTTTGCACACACTTGATGCCAAGGAAACCATAGACAGAATCATAGGTATGTTTGAAAAAGAAGAGCAAAACCGTATTCGGGGGTCTTTAGCTTCTGTGCTGGAGGGAGTGATTTCTCAGAGATTGATTCCCACTAAAACAGGGGGAAGGATTGCGGGCATTGAAATTCTTAAAAAGACAGCCAGAATTCAACAGCTTATTATGGAAAACCGTGACTATGAAATCCCCGATGCGCTCTCTGAGGGAAAAGAAATATATGGGACACAAACTTTTGATCAGGCCCTTTTGGATCTTGTGCGTTTTGATACTATCTCTCAGGAGACAGCATTGGAGTATGCCAGCAATCCGTCTGATTTGAAATTGAAAATGCAAGGCGTTGGAAAAGGTGCGCTTGTAGATGAAAATGCATACATGCGCAAAACAGAAGTATTTGATTTTAAAGAGGTAGAGTAAGCGCTATTGCAGCAAACGGCTGTTTGCTGCTGGGGAGCAGTGAAGAAAAGCGGGTTGGATGAGAAGGTTTGGGCAGTGTTTTTCTTCAAGATTATTTTAATAAAAATTCGATATAATCCCCCTCTATTTTACAAATCCTAAGATGAGTACGAAGTTTTTGTGAGAAGAATTTATTTACAAGGAAACAGATTATGTTAGAAGGTATCGTTAGAGAGAGTATCGGAAAGAGCAATGCAAAAAAGCTTAAAAGAGATGGTTATCTAATCGCTAATATTTATGCAAACGGCGTTGAAAATATTGACGCTGCATTTAAACGCGGGGAATTTGCAAGAACAGTAAGAAACAAAAATACACTTGCATTCCCGGTAAAAGTTGGCGACAAAGAACTTAATGTAGTGGTGCAAGAGTATCAATTGCATCCGGTAACCGGAGATGTGGCTCATGTTGATTTGAGAGTGGCAGTACCCGGTCAGGTAACAAATTTCCTTGTACCCGTCAAAACAAATGGAATACCTAAAGGTCTTAAAAATAAAGGTGTTTTGATTATTTCTAAAAAAAGAATCAAAGTAAGAGGGGCTATCGAGAATATGCCTGCAAATTTTGACCTTGACGTATCTTCTCTTGATAGAGATGACAGCATCTTGATTAGAGATATTCAGGTGCCGGCAGGATGTCGTTTGATGGATAGACCAGACGTTGCTATTTGCGGTGTGATTAAAGCAAAATAGTAAAAACAAGTAAAAAGTAAAGTCGTGATGCTTTTCGTAGGTCTAGGCAATCCGGGATCACAATACGAAAACACACGGCACAACATCGGCTTTAAAGTAATCGACGCACTAGTCGAAACATTTAAAACTATGGATGTCTCCAAAGCCTCATTTCAAGGCACTCTTTACAAAGCCACTTCAGCACTTTTTTTAAAACCAACTACATTTATGAATCTTTCCGGTAAAAGTGTTCAGGCGGTCAAACAGTTTTACAAAATAGACTTAGAAAATATTATTGTGGTGCATGATGATATTGATTTGCCTTTTGGCGCAGTTCGTTTTAAAAAAGGTGGAGGACACGGAGGGCACAATGGACTTAAATCCATTGATGCCCATATCGGAGAATCGTATGTACGCGTAAGAGTAGGGGTGGGCAAACCCAGTCACAAATCTCAAGTAGCTGATTATGTTTTGCATGATTTTCATGTTGATGAGGCGTTGTATTTAAGCGCATTGATTGACCATGTTGCTCAAGCATGCAAGGCTTTGCTTTCAGAAGATTTTAATGAAATAAAATCCAAATACAGTCTCAAGTCAATAGAAAGTTTAAAAGCTTAAGTTTATGATGCCTTCACTCTATTTTTGGTATTTGATAAAACTCTACACCAAAAACCTTTTAGCGATATTGTTTGGTCTTTCTTTTTCTTTTGCCGTTATTGATTATTTTCAGCACATACGGCATTTTGATGTCTCTTTCAACTATAAAGTACTTTATATTTTTTATATATGGCAGGAAGCATTGGGGCTGCTTTATCCTTTGGCCATTGTTTTTGCTCTCATTGTGACAAAATTTCATTTGATAAAAAACAATACGATGGGGGCATTGCATGCATTTGGATATGACAAAAAGAGACTTTCCGTACCGTTTGCAACGGCGGCTTTTGCGACCTATCTTCTTTTTGTCGCATTGCATACCACGGAATTTTCTTACGCCAAAGAGAAAGCGGAACATTTGCTTAAAAATGAGATCCATGCGTATAATCTTAATGATCTTTTTTTTAAATATAACGATACGTTTGTCTATATCAAAAAACTTGATCCCGTGACTAAAACGCTTGAGGATATCACTATTTTTAGAGTTAACGGCTTCCAGGTAGACTACACTATTCATGCACAAAGTGCAAGTTTTGACGGTACTCAGTGGAATGCCCATAATGCAACCTTAAAAACACATATTTATAAAAATGGTGTGCTAGAAAGATATACCGTCGAACATAAAACGCTTATTAAAACACTGCAGGGATATAAACCTAAAATCATTCAATCTCTTTATGAAGGCGAAGAGCTTAATATTATTGATGCTTTCCACGCGTACAGGCTGTTGCAAAAACAACAGCTTGATTCTCATAAAATACGTGCAGTATTTTATGAGAAAGCCGTTGTACCGCTTTTTGCTCCCGCATTATTGCTGATTTTATTTTTTAAGCTGCCTTTTCATGCACGATTTATGCATACCGGCAAGACAATCTCTCTTTCGTTGGGAGCCACATTTGTGACGTGGGGGGTACTGTTTGGATTAAAGCAAATAGGTCAAAGCGGCATAGTGTTGCCTGAATTTACCGCTCTTTTTCCTGTCGCATTGTTATGGGTATATGCTCTGTATGTGTATGCTACCGATGAAAAAAAAATTACGTAACTGCCTTCTTATCATTTTTTAGATAAAATCTCTCTAAATATTATCGCCCCCATAAGAAGGCAAAAGTAGGACAATATAGATGAACATCGACTATAGAGCATTGGTTCAAAAGTACGGTACACCCTTGTATGTATATGATTTTGATTTTATAAAAAACAGATATGAAATGCTTAAATCTGCATTTGGCGGCCGTAAATCATTGATTAATTATGCAGTAAAAGCAAACTCAAATCTTTCTGTAATTGCACATCTTGCAAAGCTCGGTGCGGGCGCAGATTGCGTGAGTATCGGCGAGGTTAAAAGAGCACTGAATGCAGGAGTAGACAAGTATAAAATAATCTTTTCAGGTGTAGGAAAACGTGATGATGAGATCAGAACAGCACTGGAATATGATATATTATTGCTTAATCTAGAGAGCGAAGCTGAGATGAAACGCGTGGAAATGATAGCAAAAGAGCTGGGAAAAGAGGCAAGAATTTCTATTCGCGTCAATCCGAATATTGATCCGCAAACACATCCTTATATTTCAACCGGACTGCATGAAAATAAATTCGGAGTAGAGATAGATATGGCAAAGCGTATGTATATCTATGCAAAAAAATCGCTATTCCTCAATCCCGTGGGTACCCATTTTCATATTGGTTCTCAGCTAACCAACCTTGATCCCATTAGAGAATCGTGCAACATTGTTGCGGATTTGGTGCGGTCTTTATATGCGATCGGTATTGAGATTAAATTTTTTGATGTGGGCGGGGGTATTGGTGTAGTGTACGATAATGAAAAGACCATATTGCCAACAGAATATACTCAAGCAATTTTTGAAGCAACAAAAGGATTGGATGTTACTTTGTTGTGTGAACCCGGTCGCTACATGGTGGCAAATGCCGGAGCGTTTTTTACCAAAGTGCTTTATGAAAAACAAAATGGCCATAAACGTTTTGTTATTGTAGACGGCGCAATGAATGATTTGATACGGCCAAGTCTTTATAATGCTTATCATAAAATTGAAGCAGTGGGCACAGAAGGTGAAAAAACACTTGCTGATGTTGTGGGTCCCGTATGCGAAAGCGGCGATTTTTTGGGCAAAAATGTATCCCTTCCTCCATTGAAACATGATGATCTTCTTATTGTGCACAGTGCCGGAGCGTATGGATTTACAATGGCAAGCAACTACAACACCCGAAATAAAAGTGCGGAAGTGGCTATAGAAGAAGGAAAAGACAGATTGATTCGGAAACGTGAAAGCTATGAAGATCAGGTGCGTTTAGAGCTAGAATATTTGGAGAAATAAATGGTAAAAATGACACTGGATGAGTTGAGAAAAAAGATAGACGGCATTGATGATATGTTACTTAAATTGTATAATGAACGCATGGAGTATATACATCAAGTAGGTGAATTGAAAAATACGAGCGGAGAGCCTATTTACCGTCCTGAACGTGAATCGGCTATTTTAAATCGCTTAAAGCAGCAAAATAAGATTGTTGGCGGAAAGCTTACGGATGGGGCAATTGACGCACTTTTTTTAGAACTTTTTGCAGTAGCAAGAAATCTTGAATTGCCAGAAGCGGTTGCTTATCTTGGACCTGAAGCAAGCTTTACGCATCAGGCGGCAGAGAGCAAGTTTGGTGCGACGAGTACTTATCTGCCCATGAATTCAATTCGCGGTATTTTTAGGGAAGTTGAAAAGGGAACGGCAAAATTTGGTGTGATTCCGATTGAAAACAGCTCCAACGGCATCGTCAGCGATACAATCAATTGTCTTGATGAGTATCCTTTAAAAATCGTAGCAGAGGTTATTATAGATATTCATTTGGCATTTGCCACATTAAGTGAAAACATTAAAGAGATCAAGACGATCTACTCTAAAGATATCGCCTTTGGGCAGTGCCGTAACTTTTTGCAGGATTTGGGTCTGGATGAGATTGAACATGTTCCTATAGAATCCACAGCCAAAGCAGCCAAACTTGCCCTGAAAGACAAAACCTCGGCAGCCATATGTCCTGCAGTTGCGGCAAAGCTTTACAATTTGCCTATACGTTTTGACAACATAGAAGACAGCAGCAACAATCGTACACGTTTTTTTATCATTAGCAATTTTGAAAACCAGCCATCAGGCAATGACAAAACGTCTTTGTTGGTAAAACTTTTAAATAAACCCGGAAGCCTGGTGGAATTTCTCAACGATTTTGAAGAGGCCAGTGTTAATTTGACAAAAATAAAATCACATATTATTGAAGGAAAATCAATATTTTTTATTGAGTTTAACGGACACCAGAAAGATGCGCATATTCAGCCCATTTTAGAAAAGCACAAAGATGTGATTAGGGTGCTGGGTTCTTATGTAAAGCAAACAGAGGATATCTATATTTAAGCAGAGCAAGCAGAAAGAAGGAATAAAATGAAATTTAATAAAGTATTGGAAGATATCCAGCTCTATGAAGCCGGGAAACCTATCGAATTAGTGGTTCGCGAGTTTGGTATTGCGCCTCAAGATGTTGTAAAACTTGCATCTAATGAAAATCCCATCGGTACCAACCCCGCTGTGGCCGAAACGATCGTGCGTAATGCTACCAAAGCACATCTCTATCCTGATGACAGCATGTTTGAACTTAAGGCCGCTCTTGCAAATCTTTACGCAGTAGAGGCAGAAAATATTATTATCGGCGCAGGAAGCGATCAAATATTAGAATTTATTTCTCATGCACTTTTAAATGAAACAAGTAGTGTGCTGATGAGCCAAATAACTTTTGCAATGTATGAGATTTACGCCAAGCAAGTGGGCGCAAAAATAGTGCGAACATCCAGCTATGCACACAAACCAGAAGAGTTTATCGAGGCATACAATAAGCACCATCCCAAGGTGGTTTATATATGCACGCCTAACAATCCCACAGGAGATGCAACAAGCAAAGAAGATGTGCTGCGTATCATCAAAGCGGTTGATAGCGATACGCTGGTTGTTGTCGACGGCGCTTACATGGAGTATGCTGCAGCAAAAGAGGAAAAGTATGCAATCGCACCCAGAGATTTGCTGGAGTATGATAATGTAATCTATCTGGGCACATTTTCTAAAGCCTATGGGCTTGGCGGTATGCGTATAGGATATGGTATTGCGCAAAGCGGTTTGATCAGAGTGCTGCATAAGATGCGCCCTCCCTTTAATGTCACAACACTTTCTTTAGCAGCAGCCTTGGAGGCAAGCAAAGATAGGACATTTGTTGAGAAATCCATAGCGTTGCACCGGGAGCAGATCAAGCGTTATGAGGCATTTGCAAAAGAGCACAATATAGAATATATTGACAGTTATACCAATTTCATCACTTATGTATTCAATGAAAAATTTGACTCAACACAAATTGCTGATGCATTACTTAAAAAAGGTGTAATTATCCGCAATCTTGCCTCTTATAAAATGAATGCCATACGTATCACCATAGGAACAGCAAAGCAAAACGATACTTTTTTTAAGTATTTTACAGAGATAATAGCTTGAGAAAAATTCAAGTCGTCAAAGCCCAAGAGATTCAAACCAAACCTTTTGCAATAGAGGATTTTTATCAAAAAAAACCTCTTGCGTCTTTTGAGTCAAATATAAAAAATAAAGACCTCGAAGAGCTGGCGCAAAGGTTGGGCTTGGTGCATAAAGAAGAGGAGATTGAGTTTGCAAAAAAACTTCTCGCAGCCTATATCAAACAAAAGAGATAAGAAAAAAAGATGAATATACAATCCTATTCTATAGAAGAACTCAAATTATTATCCGAAGATATCAGACAAAAGATATTGTATACGGTAAGTAAAAACGGGGGACACTTGAGTTCAACTATGGGGGCAGCCGATCTTATTGTGGCAATGCATAAAGTTTTCGATGTAAATAAAGACCCTTTTATTTTTGATGTCAGCCATCAGGCTTATGCGCATAAATTGATTACGGGCCGATGGGACAGTTTTGATACTTTGCGCCAGTTCGGAGGGATCAGCGGGTACACCAAACCCAAGGAGTCAAAATTTGATTATTATATCGCAGGACACAGTTCTACCTCAATTTCGTTGGCAGTAGGCGCGGCCAAAGCTATCGCATTAAAAAAAGAAGACCGTATACCGGTAGTTTTGATTGGTGATGGAAGTATGAGCGCCGGAATGGTATACGAAGCACTTAATGAATTGGGAGACAGAAAGTATCCGGTTGTTATTATTCTTAATGATAATGAAATGAGTATCGCCAAGCCCATAGGCGCTATCAGCAAACTGCTTTCTCAGACAATGGCAGGATCATTTTATCAAAAATTTAAACTGAAAGTCGAAAAGGTATTGGACCATTTTCCTGAGAGCGCAAGCTATATGGCAAAAAAATTTGAAGAGTCGTTTCGCTTGATTACTCCTGGGATTTTGTTTGAAGAGATGGGGGTTGAGTATATCGGTCCAGTGGATGGCCATGATATCGGTTCGCTGATCGAAACGATGAAAATCGCTAAAAATCTTAAAAAACCTGTGATTATTCATGCGCAAACGACAAAAGGAAAAGGTTACGAGATAGCTGAAGGCAATAAAGAACATTGGCATGGAGTGGGTGCTTTTGATCTCAAGACGGGCCAATCAATCAAAAAAAGTACATTAAAATCAGCCACCGCTATTTTTTCAGAAACATTGCTGTCTTTAGCGCAGAGCGATGAGAAGGTTGTCGGTGTTACTGCGGCAATGCCAAGCGGTACCGGCATGAGTGCGGCTATGGAAAAATATCCCGACCGCTTTTGGGATGTTGCTATCGCCGAACAGCACGCTGTCACTTCGATGGGACCGCTTGCCAAGGAAGGATTTAAGCCGTTTTGTGCAATTTATTCTACCTTTTTGCAAAGAGGATATGATCAAGTTATCCATGATATTGCACTGATGGATCTTGGAGTGACATTTGCTATAGACAGAGCCGGCATCGTCGGAGAAGACGGAGAGACGCATCAGGGAGCATTTGATATTTCATATCTTAGAGCGATACCCAATATGACGCTTTGTGCCCCATGCAATGAAACGACAATGAAATTTGTGATGGAGTTTGCCAAAGAGTACCATAAGCCTTGCGCATTTAGATATCCCAGGGGCGCTTTTTTGGCTAAAGAAAGAAAAAGCAAACCTTTCGAGCTGGGAAAATCAGAATTGCTCCAAGAAGGAGAAAAAATTCTTTTTATCGGATACGGCAATGGAGTGGGACGAGCAGAACAAACTGCAGCTTTGATTGAGCAAAGGGTGGGCATTCTGGATTTACGTTTTGTGAAGCCCTTGGATGAAAAGATGCTTTTGGCATTGGCGCGCACCTATAGAAAGTGGTATGTCTTTTCAGACAGTGTAGCACAGGGGGGAGTAGGTTCTGCGTTGTTGGAGTTTTTAAGCCAAAACAAGATACAAGATGTAGCGCTTACTACTTTTGAGTACAACGATTCTTTTATTGCGCATGGCGATACAAAAGAAGTTGAAGCATCTTTGGGAATTTTACCCGAACAGCTGGCAAAAAAAATAGTATAAGCGCAGCGGTTGTGTTCGGGGGCACTTGTATCCCAATTAAACACAACAGAAATAAACACTGAACTTAAAAAAGTACCATTTAGATATTTTTTTAAGTTCAGTGACAGTGAACAAATATTTTAAAGGAAAAAAATGGCTAACGAATACATTTTTACAAGTGAATCGGTAACCGAAGGGCATCCTGACAAGATGGCCGATCAAATCTCTGATGCAATTTTAGATTATATCATTGAAAATGATCCACAGGCCAGAGTGGCATGTGAAACGTTACTGAGCAATGGTTTTTGTGTTATCGCAGGAGAATTAAAAACACATACCTACTGCCCTATGCAAGAAGTTGCCAGGGAAGTAATAAGAGAGATTGGTTATACCGATGCAAACTATGGGTTTGATTATCGAAGCGCAGGCGTACTTAATGGTGTTGGTGAGCAAAGTCCTGATATCAATCAAGGTGTCGATCAGGCCTCCGGTGAAATCGGGGCAGGAGATCAGGGGTTGATGTTTGGATATGCATGCAATGAAACCAAAGAATTGATGCCTTTGCCTATTTCTTTGGCGCATAAGCTTACTTCAAAATTGGCAGAAGTCCGCAAAAACGGCACAATACCGTTCTTGCGTCCGGATGGCAAAGCACAAGTAAGCGTTAAGTATGTTGACGGAAAACCTGTGTCGATCGATACGATTGTTGTCTCGACCCAGCATCATCCTGAAGTAAGTTTGGAAAAAGTGCAAGAAGCTGTACTTGAAGAGGTTATCAAAGCGGTGATACCTGGGCATTTAATGAATGATGACGTCACTTATCATATCAACCCTACGGGTCGATTTGTCATTGGGGGGCCGCAGGGAGATGCGGGACTTACAGGCAGAAAGATTATTGTTGACACGTATGGCGGCTCATGTCCTCACGGCGGCGGTGCATTTTCAGGAAAAGATCCTACAAAAGTAGACCGTTCAGGTGCCTATGCAGCAAGACATGTTGCCAAAAATCTTGTAGCTTCCGGTATTTGCGATAAAGCCACTATTCAAATAGCGTATGCAATAGGCATAGCCAATCCTGTTTCTATTTACATAGACACTCACGGGACGGCAAAAGTAGAAGAATCAAAAATCACCGAGTGTGTCAAAGCATTGTTTGACCTTACCCCAAAAGGAATCATAAAGAGTTTGGATTTGCTTAGACCTATTTATAGAAAAACAGCGACTTATGGACATTTTGGCAGAGAAGAAGAAGGGTTTACTTGGGAAAAATTGGATAAAGTTCCTCAGATAAAAGCCTATTTTCATATCTAATTAAAGAATAATTTAAATAAGTTTGGTTATAGTTTGTAAACTTTAAAATTAAGGAGTTAAAAAATGGCGGTAATAATTACTGATCTGTGTATCAATTGTGCAGCTTGTATCGATGAGTGTCCGGTGGAGGCGATTGTAGACGAGGATGATAATCCAACAGGAGAAGAGTGTTATTATGTGTATCCTGATAAATGTGTTGAGTGTGTAGGTTATCATGATACGCCGGCATGTGCGGAAGCATGCCCGACAGAAGGCTGTATCACATGGGATATGCCTTTTACGTCTGAACACAAAGATTTCTTTTCGGGAGCAAATTATGTGGGCGGACATAACTACGGCGTAGAGGATGCAGATGCTGAAATGCCTTTCAGAAAAGAAGTTAGCATGGACGATAGACAGGCCAGAAAACCGGTTATTGAAGACTAATATTTTATTCATTGGGTTTTACCCAATGAATCCACTCCTTCTTTGTTATTCTTAATTTTCTTTTAATATCTTTTTTGATAAAATCCCCCCGAATACTTTTTCGTCAAAAGCATTAAATCTTTGCTGACAAAAGTAAATTTTGTGTGTAGGAATCATCATATGGAACAAACATTATCTATCATTAAACCTGATGCAGTCGCTAAAAACGTAGTAGGAAAAATTCTTGACAGATTTGAAGGGGCAGGACTTAGAATTGCTGCTACTAAAAAAATCAAACTAAGCCAAGAGGATGCAGAAGCGTTTTATGCTGTTCATGCGCAAAGACCTTTTTTTAAAGATCTTGTAGATTTCATGATTTCCGGTCCGGTTGTAGTGACAGTGCTTGAAGGCAAAGATGCAATGGCTAAAAATCGAGATCTTATGGGAGCAACCAACCCTAAAGAAGCGGCTCCCGGGACAATCAGGGCAGATTTTGCTGAAAGTATTGATGCCAATGCAGTTCACGGAAGCGACTCTTTGGAAAATGCGGCAAATGAAATCAGCTTCTTTTTTTCTCAAAGAGAGATTTGCTAACCGTCTATACTGCAAAAGAGCATTCAAAAGACTCTATACAGAGGAGTGAGAAGGGATCTTTTTGCAAGTTAGAAGTTTAAGTAAATTTGTTTTTTAAAAAGAGGCGTTAATGAAAATAGATTTTGAAAAAGTAGGGACCACACCAAAACCCTTCAAGGTCGAGTTTGAAGATGCCAAGCTTGAAGGCAATTTACAAAAAAGCGGTTATCATCGTGTTATCCTTGACGCAAAACTAAGCGGAGAAGTGGCATTGGATTGTGATAGGTGTGGCAGTGCATTCGGCTACACGTTAGAAAATTCCTTAAAGCTGACAATTAGTGATCAGGCAATGGAAGATAAAGATGATTTGGATATAATTGAATTTTTAGATGGCAGGATAGACCTGTCTTATATTCTAGAAAGCGAAATTAATGCGCTCAAGGGCTCTTACCATTATTGCAGCGAATGCAGTAAGAGTGATGAAGTTTTTGAGATAGAATTTTAAATAAATTTACATAAAAGGATATACAATGGCAGTACCTAAGAGACGTGTGAGCCACACAAGATCAGCAAAAAGAAGAACACATTATAAACTGACACTACCAATGCCGGTAAAAGATGCAGATGGTACATGGAGAATGCCTCACCATATGAATATGACTACCGGTGAATATAAAACAAAAGCGTAATACATGATTAAAATTGCAATAGATGCAATGGGTGGGGATTTCGGTCCCGAACCCATCATTGATGGTGTGGTTCAGGCACTTGAAAGTGAAAAGTTCCTTCCTATACTGGTTGGAAAAAAAGCAGAAATACTCGCACTTCTTCCACAATATTATCATGAAAAAGTCCAAATTGTTGAGTCATCTGATGTTATCTCTATGAGTGACCAAGCGACCAATGCACTCAGAAGGAAAGAGTCCTCTATCTATAAGGCAGTCGAATTGGTGCGCGATCATGAGGCGGATGCAGTTGTTTCTGCGGGACACAGCGGGGCCACAATGTCTTTGGCTACCTTGAGAATAGGACGTTTGCCTCATATTTCAAAACCGGCACTTGCCACATTGATGCCAAGTGTAATTCAGACAAAGACGCTTGTACTTGATGTTGGCGCCGTGGTGGACTGCACACCAAAAAACCTTTATGAGTTCGGTGTTATGGGAGAGGCTTATGCCAAAGAGATACTCAAAGTTGCTTCTCCAAGAGTAGGGCTTCTTGCTAACGGAGAAGAAGACAGCAAGGGAAATGCTCTCACAAAAGAAGCCTTTAAGCTGCTTAAGGGATTAAACGGTTTTGTGGGTAATGTCGAAGGGCGTGATATTTTTAACGGCCATGTCAACGTTGTCGTGTGTGACGGTTTTACCGGAAATATTTTACTCAAGACAAGCGAAGGGGTTGTTTCTACTATTTTTGCATTGATGAAACAGCATATTCGAAAATCGCTGCCTGCCAAAATAGGCGCTTTGATGATGAAGAAAAAAGTATTTGGCAATATGAAAAAACAAGTTGATTATGCCGAGTATGGCGGAGCACCGCTTTTGGGTATAAACGGATGCGTGATTATCAGCCATGGAAGTTCAAACTCAAAAGCAATTAAAAATGCAATATTCCAAGCCATAAGATATACTGAATCCAACGTAAATAAAACGATAGAAGCTCTTCTAGACGAAAATAAATAGCCCAAGAAAACTTTCTTGGGTTTGCCCCCCCAAACTCCCCTTTTATCTATTTATGGTAAAATAGCACACTTTATATTCAAGGACGATCATGTCACAAGCAAAGCAGAAATATGCTTCTTTCAGGTCAATAGGCGCGTATGTGCCTAAAAAGATCTTAAGCAATGCAGATCTTGAAAAAATGGTAGATACCACAGATGAGTGGATTGTGAAACGCACAGGAATAAAAGAGAGGCATATCGCGGCAGAAGACGAGTTTACAAGCGATATGGGAGCTAAAGCCGCACAACTTGCAATCGACAGGTCGGGAGTCTTAAAAGAAGATATTGATTTGATTTTATGCGCGACTGTTACGCCGGATTATTTTAATATGCCTTCAACTGCATGTATCATATCTAACAAATTGGATATTCACAACGTGCAGGCTTTTGATATTTCGGCCGCATGCAGCGGATTTGTCTATCTGCTTAGTATCGCCAAAGCATTTATAGAGTCCGGTATGAAAAAAAATGTATTGATTATCGGAGCTGAAAAATTCTCTTCGATTGTAGACTATACCGATAGAAGCACTTGTATTCTTTTTGGAGACGGTGCAGGAGCAGCAATGATCTGTGCTACCGAAAATAAAGCAGAAGCTCTCATAGATATCCATGCCAGCGCGGACGGCGCGTATGCAGATTTTTTAGTTACTCCTGCACCCGGAGCAGTGCATCCTGCGAGTCAAAAAATGATTGACGAAGGGCTTCAGTTTGTGCAAATGAAGGGAAATGAAACTTTTAAATTGGCAGTAAAAACATTAACAAAAGATGTCCAGGAGATATTGGAGACCAATGGCATAACCGCCGAAGATATTCCTCACTTTATTCCCCATCAAGCAAATTACCGCATCATTAAAGCAGTAGGCGATGCTTTGAAGATGAGAGAAGATCAGGTTGTTCTTACGGTAGGAAAATACGGCAATACCTCAGCCGCTTCTATCCCTATGGCAATCAACGATATTTATGAAGAGGGAAGACTTAAAACGGGTGATTTGATGCTGCTGGATACTTTTGGCGGAGGATTGACTTGGGCGAGCGCCTTGCTTCCTTTTGCCGGCAAAGCAAAGCAATAAAATAAAGGGAAGTGGTTTTTGAAAATCGGTTTTATCGGAGATATTGTAGGTAAACCCGGCCGTCTTACGGTAAAGCGCCATCTTGAGCGCTTAAAACAAGAGCACTTTCTTGACTACGTGATAGCGAACTATGAAAATGCAAGTCACGGCTTTGGTCTCACAGAAAAAAACTGCGTAGAATTGCTAGGTTGCGGCATAGATATGATGACCGGCGGCAATCATAGCTTTGACAAGAAAGAGGTTTTGCCACTTTTTGATACCTATCCTCTTATTCGCCCCATTAACTATCCTCAAGAAACACCGGGAAAAGGGGTTTATGAGACTACTATATCAGGTCAAAAAATAGCCATACTAAACCTTATGGGTTACTATACTATGCCTATGGTGGACAATCCGTTTACTGTAATCTCGCGAGAAATTAAGCGGCTTAAAATGAAAAATATAAAGCATATAGTGATAGATATGCATGCTGAGGCGAGCAGTGAAAAGCAAGTACTTTTACATATGCTCAAAAAGGATGTAAGCGCTATACTCGGAACGCATACCCACGTAGGCACAGATGATTTGCAAATCGTAGAGGGATGCTGTTATGTTACCGACGTAGGGCTTACCGGCTGCAGAGACGGTGTGATCGGTATGCACCATGATGTACCCATAAAACGGTTTTTAACGGGATTGGGGGGGCATTTTAGCGTGCCTGAGACCTGTAAAACACTTTTGCAGATGGTGATATTTGAGCTTGATGATGAGGGGCGCTGCAGGGACGCAAAAAAAATAAAGATCTATGACAATACCCCCCAGATCGTCACAGATGCTTGGACAGATTGATGTTATGAATTGAGTTTAATGCGTACTTTTTTAGGATCTAGAAGTGCAATCGCTTCTTTTATCATGGGTTCTTCCAAGATGGTGGAGGGGTCTTTTTCTTTGGCTGCCTCTGTTTCCCCGGCTTCTGAAGAAACACAGGAGTTTTTCATTTCAATTTCTTCTATCATGGAAGAAAAATTACTGCATTCTTCTGATTCTTTATCGTAAGATGAAGTAATATTTTTTTTCATTTCGCTGCTATGCAGGTTCGGCAGATTTTCTTTGGCGATATTGATAATTTTTGTCTCAAGTCCAAACAGCTCTTTAACAAACATATTGATAACCCCCCAATGAGCAATAAGGAGTTTTTTCTCCTCCCCCTCTGCCGTAGAAGCCCATGTGAGTTGATTGTTTTGAAAGCTTTCAAAGGTGATATTGGCCTCAAAACATGCACCCAGCTCATAATTTCGGTCAAATATTTTTTCAATGAGTGTCTCGAAACTATTTTGATAGGGATTTGCCTCGGTAATTTGGGCTGTTTGTTCATTGAATTCCTGCAAAGAAGGCAAAGATGCTTCTTGTGTTTCGGGAATAGGCGCCATTTTGTCGGCAACAAGCATTCTGTTCGTTTGTTTTTCTGTTTTTTCTTCAAGAGAGACAGTTGTTTTTTGAATTTCTATTTTTGAAGGCAAAGAGGAAACAATCTCTTCTTGGGTAATGGTAATGACTTCGGTGGGAACAATGATTTCTTCTTTGTTTGCACAAGCAGATGTCGACACAGAGATCTGCACCCCCTTGAGTTCATTTTTTAAAGATTTGATCATCGCATCAATCTCTTTAATTTCTAACGCTTCTATCATTTTGAAGAGTGTTAAAGTCAGCACAAACTCACCATCGCTTCCCAGAGCAAGTAAATTTTTCGCATCGGCGATCACTCTAAAAAAACGTTCTATGATCATTGCCGAAAATATTGTATTTTGTGCAAGAAGCAACTCTTTGAGATAAAGAGTGAGTTCATCAAGTATCATTTCTGCTTCATACCCCGATGCCATATGGATAAAGGTAAGTATTTTTGAACGGTCTTTGTGCAGGATGTCTTCAAGCAGCTGGCCTAAAATGCTTGGGTTTATAATGCCAAGCATTCCCGTAACCGTACTGATATCAACAAAATTTTTAGAATAAACAATGGCTTGGTCAAGCAGTGTCAACGAATCTCTTAGGCTTCCTGCACCGCTACGGGCGATGATATCTAGAGCCTCTTTTTCGTATTCTATATTTTCAAGATTGAGAATATGCTCAAGATGCCCAAGCACAAGATTGTGAGATATTTTTTTAAATCTAAAGTGCTGTGTTCTTGAAAGAATGGTTGCGGGTAATTTCAGCGGATCGGTTGTAGCTAAAATAAATTTTACAAAGCCAGGAGGTTCCTCGAGCGTCTTAAGCAGTGCGTTAAATGCTTGCGGGGTTAACATGTGGACTTCATCGATAATGAAAATCTTATACCTTGCCAAACTTGGTTTGTATTTGGTGTGTTCGATAAGATCTTTAATGTCGTCAATTCCACGATTAGACGCAGCATCCATCTCAACAATATCTATATGGCGATTTTCATTTGCCATAACACAATGAATGCATTCTCCGCAGGGGTGTGAAGTTGTTCCTTTTTCACAAAGCAATGCCTTGGCAAAAATTCGTGCCGTAGAGGTCTTTCCGCTTCCGCGCAGCCCTGAAAAAAGATAGGCATGAGAAAGTCTGTCGCCGTCAAGAGCAAGTGAGAGTGTCTGAGAAACCGCCTCTTGACCGATCAGGTCATCAAAAGTGGCAGGCCGGTATTTTCTGGCAAGGGCTAAAGACACAGTGACTCCTTCATTTTGACTTTTATTTTAATTTTTAAACGATTTTTATAGTAATATATTGTAGTGAAATTTTACTTTTGATTGGTATAATTGATGAGGCGATCTATTATTTTATAAAGGGGGCAAAATGAAATGGGAAGATCGGCGCCAAAGTGATAATGTAGAAGACAAGCGCAACAGTTCTCCCATAGGAGGGGGCACTCCTTCGATGGGTACGATTATGATGATCTGGCCTCTGATTAGACCTTTGCTTAGAACCAAGTTTGGCTGGGTGCTGATCTTTCTTGGGGTGCTTGCCTATATAAACGGATTCAATCCTCTTTCAATCTTGGGAATCAGCGAGCAGGGGAGCACTCAGATTGTCGATCAGGCAAAAGATGACCGTCAGGCTGCCTTTATTTCTACGGTGCTTGCAGATATTGAAGAGGTCTGGAAAGAGACGCTTCCCAAATACGGCATTCGGTATAAAGAGCCAAAAGTGGTACTTTACCGTAATGCAACCCAAAGCGGATGCGGATTTGCCAGTGCACAGATGGGGCCTTTTTATTGTCCTGCTGATCAAAAAGTTTATCTTGATCTTGGTTTCTTTGATGAGCTGGCCAAAAGACACGGCGCACCGGGCGATTTTGCTCAGGCTTATGTTTTGGCACATGAAGTAGGGCATCATATCCAGAATCTCCAAGGAACACTCGATAAGGTGCAGCAGGCAAAACAACAATGGGGCAGCAATAGCGTCAAAGCAAATGCACTGCAGGTCAAAGTAGAGCTTCAGGCAGATTGTTATGCTGGTGCATGGGCACATCATGCACAAAAGCGTTTTGATATCCTTGAGCCTGGAGATGTGGAAGAGGCGCTTAAGGCAGCGAGTGCGATCGGGGATGATACCCTTCAAAAAAAAGCGCAGGGCTATGTCGTACCCGATGCCTTTACGCATGGGAGTTCCCAGCAGCGCGTAGAATGGTTCAGGCGCGGTTTTCAAAACGGAGACCTTCGTGAGTGCAATACTTTTTGATAAACAACGGCCTTGTTGGAATTAATGACTACTTGGGTATAATCCTGCCAAGAAAATATAGACCAACCAAGTGAGAAAAAATGAGTTACAATCCAAAAGAGATTGAAGCCAAATGGCAGAAAACATGGGAAGATGAAGAAGCATTTGAGCCTTCAGATTCTTTGGAGCAAAAGAAAAAATATATTTTAAGTATGTTTCCCTATCCAAGCGGACGTATCCATATGGGACATGTGCGTAACTATGCTATAGGCGATGCTTTTGCCCGTTATTATCGTAAGCAAGATTATAACGTATTGCATCCTATCGGGTGGGATGCCTTTGGAATGCCTGCTGAGAATGCAGCAATCAAACATAAACTTCATCCCAAAAAATGGACTTACGAAAATATAGAATATATGCGTAAAGAATTGGCTTCTTTGGGACTTTCGTTCTCCAAAACCCGTGAGTTTGCTACCTGTGATGAACTCTATACAAGGTGGGAACAAGAGTTTATTATCAAAATGTATGAAGAGGGATTGCTTTATCGCGAATCCACTACGGTCAACTGGTGTGAGACGTGCCATACGGTATTGGCTAATGAGCAGGTAGAGGAAGGATGCTGTTGGCGTTGTGATAATCCCGTACAGCTCAAGCAAATGCCGGGGTACTATATTGATATCATTAAGTATGCAGATGAACTCTTGAGCGATCTTGAGAAGCTTGAAGGCAAATGGCCTTCCCAGGTTCTCACAATGCAAAGCAATTGGATAGGAAAATCCCAAGGTTTGGAGCTTGAATTTAAACTGAGCCAAGAGAGTAGGAAAAAACTTGACGGAAAGTTTGAAGGATACACCGTCTTTACTACACGCCCGGACACTATTTACGGTGTGACGTATTCGGCACTCGCCGCAGAGCATCCCATTACAAAATATCTTATAGAAAATAACCTGCTCAAGACGGATACGGCTCAAAAAATTACAGCCATTGCCAATATGACAGAAAGAGAAAGAGCACAAGCAGACAAAGAAGGATACGCCCTTGGCATCACGGTGATTCATCCTCTTACGGGCGAAGAGATCCCTGTGTGGACGGCAAACTTCGTGTTGGCTTCTTATGGCGGGGGTGCTGTAATGGCAGTGCCTGCACATGATGAGAGAGATTTTGAATTTGCCTCAAAATACGATCTTCCCATAAAGCGAGTAATACACGGAAACGATGACATTCTTCCCTATACCCAAGAGGGTATATTGGAAAATTCTGACGTTTTTACGGGAATGAAAAATATAGAAGCCAAAGCAGCCGTTATCGCGCTTTTCGAAGAGAACAAACAGGGCAAGGGAACCACAAACTATAAGTTGAGAAATTGGGGAGTAAGCCGTCAGCGCTATTGGGGCGCTCCTATACCTTTTGTCCATTGTGAAAAGTGCGGGCTTGTGCCTGAAAAGATAGAAAATCTACCCATTGCGTTACCCGAAGATGTCCAAATTACAGGCGAAGGCAATCCTTTGGAGAATCACCCCGTATGGAAACACTGTATTTGCCCAAAATGCGGAAATGATGCTTTGCGTGAAACCGATACGCTTGATACCTTTGTGCAATCAAGCTGGTATCAGTTTCGATATGCAACCAATCCTAAGAAATGGAACGAGGTGGGTATTGACAAAGAAGAGGCAAATTATTGGCTGGCCGTGGACCAGTATATCGGCGGAATAGAACATGCCATCTTGCATCTGCTTTATGCACGATTTTTTACTAAAGTGTTACGGGATTTGGGTTATCATGATATTGATGAGCCGTTTGAGCGTCTTTTGACGCAGGGAATGGTGCTTATGGACGGTGCAAAGATGAGCAAATCCAAAGGCAATACGGTTGACCCCGATGCATTGATAGCAAAATACGGAGCCGATACCGCCAGGCTTTTTACTCTTTTTGCCGCGCCTCCCCAAAAAGAACTTGAATGGAATGATTCTGCGGTGGAGGGTGCATTTAGGTTTATCAAAAAACTTTATGACAGAAAAGAAAAAGTTACACATAATGCGCTTCGGGACATAGATCAAAAGGCCCTGGGAAAGGAAACTAAAGCCGCAAGAGCAAAAGTATATGAAGCTTTACAAAAATCTACGGATGTCTATGAAAAAACGTTTGCATTCAACACCCTTATTGCGGCATGCATGGAAGCACTTAATGCGCTGGACAAACAAGACAATGCGGAGGTGTGGAGTGAAGGAATGTATATTATGCTTAATCTTTTGGAGCCGATCATTCCGCATGTTGCAACAGAGTTAAGCGATGTTTTGTTTGATCGCAAAAATCTCCAGTCCATTCTTGAAGTTAAAAGCGAGGTTTTTGTGCAGGATGTGATCGTGTATGTCGTGATGATCGGAGGTAAAAAGCGTACCGAGATTGAAGCGGATCCAAATATGGGCCAAGAAGAGATTCTCTCTTTGGCTAAAGAGGCCGGCAGCAAATGGCTCGAGGGAATGAGTATCATCAAAGAAGTTGTGGTTCCGGGCAAGCTGGTGAATCTTGCTGTGAAGCCGGCTTCTTAGTGAATAAATAATAATAAATAGTGAATGTATGCGGCATGGTGGCCGCTTTTATAAAAAAGGAGAGTGCGAGAATGGAAATCAAAGGTTTTTTGCTAAAATACAAACCAAAACTTTTCACTTTTCACTTTTCGCTTTTCGCTCTGTTGCTGCTTATAGCAGTAACGGGTTGCGGTTATAAACCTTCTTCTCATGCGATAGAAAATATATTTTCCGACACCGTGTATGTGGAAGTATATGTTGACAGGGCCGAGCCGGAAAATGCACCGTTTATTAAAGATGAAATGAATCGGATGGTCTATACGCGCTTTAAGGGTAAAATAGTATCTAAAAAGCAAGCCCAAAGCCAGATTATTGTTTCGTATGCCGGAACGACATTTACTCCTTTGGCCTACAAAAACGGATATGTAACGCGTTATCGTGCCGATGTTCGTGTCACTTTTGATATGATTACCAAGCAAGGCAAACTTAAAAAGACTATTACTGCGATACAAGAAGGAGATATCCAAGCCAGCTCCCTTCTCTCCTCTACGCTGAGAATCCAAGCGATTCGCAGAGGACTGGAAAAAGCTATGAATGAGTTTTTGGCTTATGCAAGCGCCAAAGGAACGAAAGTGGGCAGCAGTGAATAGCACCGCCGCACCCTCTTTTACAAGTTTTTTAGCCAATAAACCTCTTTATTATAAAGAGATAGACCACAGCAGGATATTTGCAGCATATGAAAAACTAAAGCCGCATCTCAAGCATCCTCAAACCGTTCATATCGTAGGAACAAACGGCAAAGGTTCAACCGGCAGGATTATTGCTCATTTGGCTCATAAAAGCGGCCACAAGACGGGACATTTTTCCTCTCCACACATCATAAAATTCAATGAACGCATATGGATCAATGGGGCGGATGTGCAAGATGCAGTACTTCAAGCGGCACATGAAAGACTTTTTGGTATCTTGGGAAAAACTGTATGTGAAAACTTGAGCTATTTTGAATACACTACGCTTTTGGCTTTGGTTGTTTTTGAAAATCTTGATTTGATCGTTTTGGAAGCCGGGCTTGGCGGAGAGCATGATGCAACCAATGTATGCGATAAAGCACTGAGCGTCATCACACCCATAGGCATAGACCACCAGGTTTTTTTAGGCGATACCGTTGAAGAGATCGCAAGCACAAAAATACGAAGCATTCAAAGGCGGGTTTTGCTGGCGCCTCAACCTTTTAAAGAAGTGGTTGATGTGGCTCAAAAGATTGCCAAGCAAAAAGGGGCGGAACTTTTTTTGAACCGGGATATATGCATAGATGACAGACGGATAAAACTAAAAGAGATTGCCAAACAAAAAGCCTGGGGCAACTATCTTATAGACAATGCTTTAGTTTCTTTGCAGGCGCTGGATATTTTGGGCATCTCTTACAATGTGGATGATTTAAGATCTCTTGAACTCTTTGGGCGTTTTTATCTTTGGAGAGAAAATGTTCGGATTGATGTGGGCCATAATCCTTTAGCTGCAAGCGTTATAGAAAAAGCTTTAAATAAAAAGACGGTGCTTATTTACAACAGCTTGAATGATAAAGATTACGAAGAGGTTTTGCGTGTACTTAAGCCCAAAGTGAAACGGGTAGAGATAATTCCGATTCATTCCGAGCGCGCTGCAGTCCTTGGACAGATAGAGGGAGCACTCAAAAAAACGGGACTGGAGTACACTTATTTTAATGGAAAGATCAACAAAGAGGAAAACTATCTTGTATTCGGATCATTTCATGTAGTCGAAGCATTTCTTAAAAAAATGGACAAAAATAAATATGTATCAAAGTAATATCTACGAATATCTGGAAAACTTAAAAGAAAATAAACTTCTTATTTGTAAAGACGACAAAGAAGCTGTAAAGATACGCGATGTAGCGTATTTATTGGGATATGACACTTTTGTGCTGCCTGATTTGCGTATAAATGTCGGAGAAGATTTACGCACCTATAATGATGATATTCAACAATTTTTTGTCCAACTTTCAAGATACCATGAAAGTCAAAATAAAAAAATAATTGTCTCACCGATAAGAACCTTGCTTATTCCTTTTCCTAAACCGCAGTGGTTTGCTTCCAAGACGGTCGCGTTTGGAGATACCCTTGATTTACATTCATTGAAAGATACCCTATATCACTGGGGATATCACTTTACAGATATTGCAGCAAGCAGGGGAGAGGTTTCTTTTCGCGGAGACATAGTAGATATTTTTCCTATTCACGCACCAAATCCTTATCGTATCTCATTGTTTGACGAAGAGATAGAAGCTATTCATCCTTATGATGAAGGAACGCAAAAAAGGCTGAGCGAAGAGTTGGAGTCTCTAACGATACTTCCGGCATTTTTAGCCCTGCCTCAAAAAGAATATGAAGCACTCCGGCATAGAGTAGAGCAGAGCAGCTATGATACTTTTGTTAAAGATATTGACTCCCTTGGGCTTTGGCATCTTGCAGAGTTGGGCGAAAGTGCATTTGAACAGTTTTCTGCAATCTGTACCGGGAATTTAGATGAAGAGCTCAAGGAGATCTACGAGCTAAGCGAGCCGCTTATTCCCTATGAGTCTTTTTTGCTTCCTGTTATTTCTCAGCAAAGCAGATACCGTGATCTCGAAGTGATTGATCCCAATAAGCTCCTGCATGCACACAAAGATAAGCAGATCACTGTTATTGCCAAAAACGAGAGCATTGTGCGCGGTTCACAATTGGATTCTTTTGAAAATATCACTTTTGTTTATCAAGAAGGAATAGTGAATCTTCTTGGCCCGGACAAGCTTATCCTCTCTCTTAACAAGCCGCTTAAATCCAAACGTGTTAAAAAAGCGACTTTGATCCTTGATGAGCTTAAGCAGGGTGACTATGTCGTGCATGAGAATCATGGAGTAGGAATTTTTAAGGGCATTGAAAAAAGAGATGTGCTGGGCGCCACAAGCGAATTTGTGGTCATGCAATACCAAAATGAAGATACACTCCTCATCCCTGTTTCAAATCTTGAGGTGATAGACCGATATGTGGCCGAAGGAGGCGCGCTGCCTGTTCTTGACAAACTTGGAAAGGCAAGTTTTAGAAGTCTGAAAGCCAAAGTGCGCGAAAAGCTCTTTGCCATTGCTTCCCAAATCATTAACCTTTCTGCCCAGCGTCATCTAAAAAAAGGGATAATTTTAAGATCGGACATGGAAGAGCATAGTCTTTTTATGGCAAAAGCAGGTTTTATGCATACCGAAGATCAGGAAAAGGCTATTCATGAGCTTCTCATCGATATGGGCAGCGGACGCATGATGGATAGGCTTCTGAGCGCAGACGTAGGATTTGGAAAAACCGAAGTGGCAATGAACGGGATATTCGTTGCGGTCAAAAACGGTTACCAAGCCATGATGATAGCCCCTACTACTTTGCTGAGTTCTCAACACTATAAAAGCCTTAAAGAACGTTTTTACGAATTTGGCATCAAGACGGCTAAGCTCGACAGGTTTACTTCCGCCAAAGAAAAAAGTGCTATACAAAAAGGGCTTATGGAGGGGACGATCAATGTGGTCGTGGGAACGCACGCATTGCTTAAGGCTAAGTTTAAAAACCTGGCCTTGGTGGTGATCGATGAGGAACACAAGTTCGGGGTCAAACAAAAAGAAGCGCTTAAAGAGATGGCTATTGATGTGCATCTTTTGAGTATGAGTGCAACGCCGATACCAAGAAGTCTCAATCTCGCCCTCTCTCAGATCAAAAGCTTTTCAGAGATACTTACGCCGCCGATTGAGAGAAAAGGGGTGCGCACGTTTGTAAAAAGCTATGACGAGAAGATCATTAAAGAAGCTATTGTGCGTGAACGTCGTCGGGGAGGACAGATTTTTTATGTCTTCAATTCTATTGCGGGCATTGATGAGAAGAAAAAAGAGTTGCTGCACATCCTTCCGGGTATACGTATAGCGGTGCTTCATTCTAAAATTTCAGCCAAAGAGACCGAAGATGAAATGATGAAATTTGAAGAAGGAGAGTATGATGTACTGCTTTCTACCTCCATTGTTGAATCGGGTATCCATATGCCTCACGCCAACACGATGATCGTTGACGGGGCAGACAGCTTTGGCATCGCTGATCTTCACCAGCTTAGAGGACGTGTAGGACGCGGCGGCAAAGAAGGGTACTGCTACTTTATGGTCGCAGACAAAGAGCGTCTTACTGACAATGCCAAACGAAGGCTGCTTGCGCTGGAATCCCACTCCGATCTTGGCAGCGGGGCAGTGCTTGCTTTTCATGATCTTGAGATCCGCGGAGGAGGCAATATTATAGGGGAAGCACAAAGCGGGCACATCAAACAGATCGGCTATTCGCTTTATCTGCGCATGCTTGAAGATGCGATACGTGAACTAAGCGGAGAACACAAAGAAGCAGAACAGCATGTGGATATGAAACTGTCAGTAGATGCTTATCTGAGTGCAGAGCTTATTGAAGAAGACAGGTTGCGGTTGGAACTTTACCGTCGGCTCTCTCTTTGTGAAACTGCAGGCGAAGTGTATGAGATTGAATCCGAGATTGCAGATCGTTTTGGCAAACTTGACAGGATCACAAGACAGTTTATCGATATCATGGTCATGAAGGTGCTTGCAAAAGAAAAAGGCATTGCCAAAGTCTCTTCGTATGGCGAAAATGTTTTTATCGAGTTTAAAGATGAACGCAAAGCGCGTGCGGTTTTGAAGTCATCAAGCAAAGATGATGATGACATTATAGCAACAGCGATGACCTATTTGAAAGCATCTTTATAAGCGAATCAAATAAAACTATACAATTGAATACTCCGATTAGATTATAAGCTAGATTGAGGATTATGCCTGCAATGACGAAAATCACGCTATCTTAAACTAGATTAGGGATCTAAAACGATCATTATCCAGAGAGCCCAATTTCATCTTAATGCATTTTAAGCAACATTGCACTATGATAGTTCATAATTTTTCCTTATCTGGGAGAGAGTGGAAAAATTCGGATCAAACGCGCGTTAAAGCCAAACTACCCGCGAGAGTAGGACGGAAAACTACGGGTCTCTAGCTAGATTGCCGAGTTGCATTGTTAATTGTATTGTTGATTTTTTCAGCAACCAAAAACCTAAAGGATGACGAATGAAGCCTAAATGGATACAACAAATTTTAGGATTTTTTGTATTGTTAGCAACAATTTCTACAAGCAGTATGGCCGATAAAACAGGCTATTTTATCCCAAGAGTACAAAAAATCATGCTCAATACCACTATTAGTTTAAATACGGATGCGCTCTTTGAATTCAACGAAACAGAGCTAAAAGGAGAGGGCAAACGATGTTTAAATCAATTCATATCCAATATCAAAGCGAATAAACTGAATGTAGCCTCCTTTGATATCACCGGATATACCGATAGAATCGGCAGTCGTAACAAAAATTTAAATCTTTCTCAAAGAAGAGCGGATTCTGTAGCTGCTTATCTCAAGTCACAAGGTGTTCAAAGTGTTTTTAATGTTCAAGGCAAAGGAGAAGCAAAACCTGTAACTAGAGGCTGCAGTGATAAAATGAAACGATCAGCTCTTATAGCATGCCTGGCTCCAGACAGAAGAGTTGAGATCATACTTCATGGTAAACAAAACTTAAAATAAGAGGATTCCAATATGTCACAAATTAAAATTATAGAACATCTTGGCACTAAGGTTGTAGGTCAGCAAGCCGTTTCTTCTTCCGCTTCAAATCCAATAGTGATACAAGCGCAAAAAGGTGTCAAGTATGAGCTAAAAGATATGACTACAAACACAGCACCGATAAAAATGATGGTTAAAAAAGTTGGTAAAAATCTAGAAGTAAATCTAGATGGAGACCACAATGGCGCACCTGACCTTATTTTAGAAAACTTTTTTGATACTTCGGATACTGATATGATTGGCATAGACGAAACGGGTACATATTATTCGTATGTTGCTCAATCTGAGGGCGACATAGTGAGTTTGAATCAAATAGTTTCAGGGCAAGAGGATCTCTCCATGCTTGGAGTTCCTGGTGAAAAAGATGCTATGCCGATATGGGCATATCTCGCAGGCGCAGGCGCATTGATTGGCATAGCTGCCGCCGCTGGTGGCGGAGGCGGAGATGGAGAAGAAGATGGAGGTGGAGACGAAGTTGGCGGCGTAGACGATGCGGGAAGCGTGACGATCGAAGGATCGGCGGTTGTCGGTCAAACCCTGACGACAGATCTTGTCGATCCTGACGGAATCAGCGGTACGCCAACGTACACATGGTCAGTGGACGGAACAGCGGTTACCAATCCAAACCTCGATCAAAGCACCTTTACCCTGACTCCGGCAGAAGAGGGAAAAACGGTCAGTGTATCCGTAACGTATAACGATCCGTTCGGAAGCCATACTGTTACTGATGCGATTGATGCGGGCAATAACGGCGGCACAACCGTTGGCGCTGACACTACGCCACCGCCAACGGCCGCATCTGTCGAGATCGCACTGGATATCAATAATGATGGTACCATCGATGGGACAGAAAAAGGAGGAGCTACTACGACGGATGTCACGGTAGGTATTCCATCAGATGCACAGATAGGCGATGTTGTCACAGTTACGAATAATCTGACCGGATCGGTAATTGCAACTTATACCGTGGACGGTACGGCTGTGGCTGCTGGTTCTACCCAGACAATATCCGGTGTTGCGCTTCCAGCAGGTGTTCAAGTTCTAACGATTACCACGGCTATCCAAGATGCCTCAGGAAATGTTGGGCCAAGCTCCAGTGATAGTGCAATTGTCAACCAGGCACCTGTGGTGAGTGCCAATAACTCTACATTATTAGGGCTTGTCGGCGTGGAGGCGTTGGGTGTGCTTGATATTTCAAATCAAGCAGTATTTGCGATGGATGCCAACAATAATATTAAAACGGTTACGGTGAAATACACAACATTGCTCAATGTGAGTACGTACCAGCTCACGGCTTCCAGTGCGTTGGCGGCAGAGTTGGGATTGACTATATCGATTGTCAATAGTCCTGGATTGCTGGGATTGTTGGCAGCTTCATCGACGATTACTATCACGGCTACTGATGGCGGTCCAATCGATAATATGAAACTAAATGAGTTGTTAACAACAATACATTCCGATAACACAATACTTGACGTAGGTTTATTGGATACGTTGAGCATTACCGCAACCGATATGAACGGGTTATCAGATACGGATAGCAGTAGTGATCTGCTTAATATTGGGCTACTTGCAGAGCAAGGGACAAACTCCGGTATCCAAGAAGGTACTTCCGGAAATGACGGTCTAAACGGTACAGCAAGCAGTGATCGACTTTATGGTTATGCGGGTAATGATACATTATCGGGCGCAGCAGGGAACGATCTGCTTCGTGGCGGTGATGGTGATGATAGACTAAATGGAGGAGATGGGAATGATATTCTCATTGGAGGAAATGGTATTGATATGCTGTATGGGGATGCCGGAAATGATATACTTGTATATGATGCTATGGATTCCATTATTGATGGAGGAGCAGGTGTTGATATGCTTTTAATTCAAGGCAGCAATGTTACCCTTGATCTGGCAGGTGTTGCCGGTACCCAAATAGTGGGGATTGAAAAAATTGATATTACCGGAGATGGTGATAATGCTTTGGTGATAAATTATAACGATCTTCTTGCATTGAGTGATAGCAGTGATACGCTTTATATAACAGGGAATGGAGGTGACACAGTGACGCTTTCTAATGAAACATTTATAGGATCAGCCACTGTTAACGGAGTTATCTACAATGCCTATGATATGGGCGGAACAAGTGCCGCTGATATTTGGATACAACAAGATATTCGGGTATTGTAAGCATCGTTTTGGAGGCGGTCAGATGTTTTCACTGTCTGACCAATCCTTATCATGTATGACCGTAAGGATTATTTTTGTTTTTTTTAAGAGTGAATAAGCCTTATCTGCATTAAAACGAACAATATCCTATAACATAATAATTATAGTTCAAACGGAAATGAAGACCCTCGAATATAAAACACCCGTCGAAGTTTTTATGGTAGAATTTTAGGATTAGAGGATTTAGTTTGGGTGTATTGCAATAGTGAGCTTAATTCAGCTCTTTAAAATAGTTTACGAAGGCAGAAGTTTGAGGTATCAGCGTTTATGGATCGTTTATGTCTTGTGTATAGTGTATGCAAAGGCTGAGTTTATTACTATTGATAGCCAGGTCGGAGAAGGGCGTTCGTGTGTCAAGCAGATTTCTTCTTTGCTTCAAGATGCTTATGGACATTATCCAAGCATAGAGGTTTCAAAAAAGATGATTATGGATGCTGATGCGCAGAGGCAGAGTGCGAAATGGAACTACTTTCCGACGCCGTCTATGGAGATCTCGCAAAGGGCGGGACGACGAGGAACAACCTTGCGGCTTGATCAGCCTTTGTGGACAGGGGGGAAGCTTGACGCGATCAGCGACCTGGCGTCGGCGCGTGAAGATGAAGCGGAATATACGTTGGGTGAGACCAGTTATGCATTGGCTCAAAAAGTTTTGAGTGTTTTGCAATACTATATCCAAGCAGACGGCGAGATAAAAGGTTTTAGCGAAGGCAAACAGCAGCTTGAAAGTTTGGCCAAGATGCTGGAAAGGCGTATCGAGGCAGGTGTTTCTTCTGAATCGGACCGAGAGCTTCTCCATGCACGTATCGCACAGATCGATGCGGATCTGATGTTGGCGCAGTCGAAGTATGATATGGCGCTTTCCCAGCTTGAACTGCTTACCGGCAATTCCGAACCATGCGCCATCAGTTTTGCAAAAGACCGTATTGTGAGATACAAAATATCTCTTAAAAAAATGGAAGAAGAGCTTTTGCAAACACATCCTGCACTTAAAAAACTGACAGCCAAAATCGCAATGGCAAATGCTGAAAAAAAAGGTGCGGATGCAGTTATGATGCCAAATATATCGTTACGGGCAGAACATCAAAAGGGAACGATCTACGATATTGAGGCGCAAGATGATACGGTCGCGTATGTCGCAGTTTCATTTAGCCCGGGCGCCGGACTCTCGGCGATATCCAATATAGAAAGTGCTAAATACAGAGTACTTCAGGCACAAGATGAACTCAAGGTCAAAGAGCAGGAACTTAAAGAGAGTTTAGTCGTGGACTATGCGGATTTTATCGCGGCAGCTGCCCGCACAGAGAGCATACGCCAAACTATCGAAGCATCCCAAAGAGTCCTCGAGTCGTACACGCGTCTTTTTATCGCAGGAAAACGCCAGTGGCTTGATCTTGTCAATACTTCACGCGAGGTAACACAAAATAAGATCGCTTTGGCAACACTCAAAGCAGTATGGATCACATCTGCATACAGGCTGGCGTTACAAACAGGAAAAATCGAGTTTGGAAATGAAGGAAAATAATGTTCTATCAAGATATTGAAAGCGCAAAGCGTGATGTAGCGTGGCTTACGCAAGCATGTGCACTTCCGCCGTTTTCTGTTTTGAGGTTGACTTCTTATGAGCTTGAGATACTAGAACAAACACTGGAGAATACTGAAGAGAACACTATCCTTTCTTTATATGATCACCTGTTTGAGAATCTTGGGCTGAAAAGTACACAATGGAGCAAAAGTATCTCACATGCCCATCTTCCCGTTTTGGCATTGATTCCGGGTGAGGGGATACGCATCGTTATAGAAAAAGAAGCCGAAGGAAGTTGGAAAAGCGAAGGAAGAGATGGGCTAAGGAGTTGTAGGACATTTCCTAAAGGTACATGGTTTACCTCCATCAAATCCGAACGTAAAAGTATTGATAAATTGTCCGCCAAAGAGATGTTTAAAACTATCGCATTAGAGCAAAAGCCGATTATTTGGTATGCAGCAATCGCATCATTGAGTATCAATATTCTAGCGTTGGCGACATCATTTTTCAGTATGCAGGTTTATGATCGGGTGATTCCGACGCAGGGGCTATCAACTCTTGCGGCTCTGAGCGTAGGAGTATTTATCGCTATTTTTTTGGAGATGATTCTCAAGCTTTCCCGTTCGTATATTCTTGATCGGGCTGCTACGAGTATGGATATGGCCTATTCCCACCATATTTTTGATCGTTTTTTAAAAATACGTCTGGATGCATTGCCAAGAAGCATCGGAACACTTTCAGGACAATTGCAAGGCTATGCAACGGTGCGGGCTTTTATCTCTGCAGTTGCGCTGTATGTGTTTATTGATTTTCCTTTCTCAATGATTTTTTTGGCGGTCATCATCATGCTTGCGGGATGGATGATAGGAGCGATTGTTCTGGGGTTTTTGATCATCGCTGTTTTTGTCGGTATGATTTTTCGCAAGAAGATAGAGGAGCTTTCGAGAACCTCTACCTTGGCATTGCATCAGAAGCTTGGACTGCTTGTGGAGAGTGTTGAAAATGCAGAAAATGTGAAGGCGAGCGGAGCCGGATGGAAACTGTTGAGTCGATGGAATGCATTGAGTGAAGATGCCATTCATGATGATATACGGATTCGCCATTATAGTGAAATGTCCAGCTATGTCTCAGGGTTTTTGCAGCAGTTGAGCTATATCTCTTTGGTAGCGATGGGAGCATATCTGGTGAGTACGACGGAAAATTTGACTATGGGAGGATTGATCGCGACGACGATCCTTTCAGGCAGGGCACTTTCTCCTATTGCTATGTTGCCAAACTTGCTTGTTCAATGGGGAAAAACCAAAATGGCGGTTGAGGATCTAGACAGAGTTTATGCATTGGAGCGTGACAATGAAGGTGTGGAGCGTCCGCTTTCTCCTGGTGTGATAGCACCGCATTTTCGACTTGAAAATGCTCAGTTTAGCTATGGAGAAAATGCGCCGTCGGTTAATATGGGGGGAATAACTATTGCACCCGGAGAGCGTGTAGCCATTTTGGGCATGATCGGTTCAGGAAAATCTACGTTGCTTAAGATGCTGGCCGGACTCTATAGGCCGAAACAAGGAAAAGTGTTTATCGGCGGTATGGATATGCAGCATATTTCACGAAACCGTTTAAATGAAATGATCGGATATTTACCTCAAAATGTAAAATTGATCTCAGGGACACTTCGGGATAACATTTTGCTCGGTCTTGCTGGGATCAACGATGAAATGGTACTAGATGCTGCCAAGCAGACGGGGCTGATCCATCTGATCAATGTCTTGGCGCAAGGCCTTGATGCACCTGTGCCCGAAGGAGGAGAAAGCGTCTCGGGCGGACAGAAACAGATGATTGCATTGACACGTTTGATTCTTATGAAGCCTAAGGCATGGCTTTTAGATGAACCGACTGCCAATATGGATGAGCGAACGGAACGACAGATGCTCGAAGCGATAGATCGAAGATTAAGCCCTGAAAGTACGCTAGTGGTTGTGACACATAAGCCGGCATTGCTTGGATTGGTCAACCGTGTGATAGTAGTAAGGCCCCAAGGGGTCGTGATGGATGGACCAAAAGAGGTGATTTTGGCTAAATTAAATCCGACAGCTCAGGTCAAAAAACAAGGAGCGTAATGAAGCAAACAAAACATCCGTATCAAACAAGGATTGATCCTCTGTGGATTATTTTTGGCAGTTTGGGAATAGTGATTGTACCATTTTTTATCTGGGCATCTTATGCCAGGATCGATCAGATTTCTCATGCCAGAGGGCAAGTGATTGCCGCAGCCAAAACACAGGAGATCCAGTCGGCGATAGACGGAGTCGTTGAAAAGATATTTGTACGAGAAGGCGATCATGTCAAAAAAGATGATCATTTGATCGTCTTGGAAAAATCACAGGCTCAAGCGGCATACGAAGATAGCAAAGCAAAAGTTGCAGCACTTAAGGCGGCTTTGGGGAGATTGAAAGCCGAAGTCTATGAAAAACCGCTTGTTTTTGATGACTCACTTAAAGAATATCCCGAATTTGTGGAAAACCAAAAAGCACTATTCCAAAGACGTCAGCGTGCACTCAATGATGATATCACTGCGCTCAATGAATCGTTGGCTTTGGCAAAAGAAGAACTAAGCCTGAACCTCCCTCTGCTCAAAAGCGGAGATATCGGAGCTACCGAGATTATCAGGCTTAAGCGGCAGATAGCAGATCTTAAAGGTAAAATTTCAAATACAAGAAATAAGTATTTTCAAGATTCACAGGCAGAGATGACGAAAGCCGAAGAGGAGCTCTCAACCAAGAAGCAAGAGCTGGTGAATAGAACGATTACACTGGAGCGCACAACGATCTCTTCACCGATGAATGCGGTCGTTAAAAATATTCTTGTTACCACACAGGGCGCGAGAGTCCGTCCCGGAGATGTTATCATGGAGCTTGTACCATCGGGTGACGAACTGATCATTGAAGCGAAGATCAGCCCTTCGGATATCTCGTTTGTTAAAAGAGATCAGCCCGCAGCGGTGAAGCTCGATGCGTATGATTATAGTATTTACGGCATTTTCCACGGAACCGTCAAATACATCAGTCCCGATGCACTCGTAGAGCAGAGCCAGGAGGGTGAAAAATATTACTTTAGGGTTTTGATAACAATGAAGCAAATCGAACTTTTGGCAAAGAACGACAGAACAATCGAATTGACACCCGGGATGACTGCGCAGGTTGATATTATAACGGGAAATAGAAGCGTTTTAACCTATCTTTCTAAACCGATTATTAAAACATTTTCTGAGGCATTGCATGAACGATAATTATGTTCATTGAAAGGAAAAAAGAAACAAATATTTATGGATTGATTAGGATATGAAACAACGCTTTTGGCGTATGATACGCGTGTTTGTTTAACATGACTTATAAAGAAAATAGATTTAGTTTTGGGGCCGACATCAAGTATGATCTAAAAGATGAAAAGCGTCAGGTAAATGCGATAGAAGTTTTGATACTCAGGCCAATCAAGGAAATGGGTGTGGAGATCGTTTGTGGATTATCAAAATCTGCTACATAAAAAAGGACCGTATGATGCACAATTCTGCATTGTTAAATTTGAAACAGTCTACGATTTTTAAACGAATATTTCTCAAGAGATTTTCCTTTTTATTTTCGTTTGTCCTGTCTTGCATTTATTTACTTTCAATTAACTTCGCTAAAGTATACTTTAGACATCAATACACCCGAATAGACAGGAGAAAAACGTGAGTTATATTATCAATGATATCAAATCTGAAATATCCAAAGTTTTGGTTGGGCAGGAGAAGATGATCGAAGGATTGCTTGCGGGTTTGTTATGTCGCGGCCATATTTTGCTGGAGGGAGTTCCGGGATTAGCCAAGACGACAGCAGTCAATGCTTTGGCAAAGAGCCTGGGACTCAATTTTAAACGTATTCAGTTTACCCCCGACCTTCTTCCTTCTGATATTATAGGAACAGAGATCTATGATCCTACCAGCAACTCGTTTAAGATCAAAAAAGGACCGGTTTTTACCAATCTGCTGCTTGCCGATGAGATTAACCGTGCCCCTGCAAAGGTTCAGTCAGCATTGCTGGAGGTGATGCAGGAGCGTCAGGTAACGATAGGAGATGAAAGTTTCAAGATCGATCCTCCTTTTTTAGTTATGGCGACCCAGAATCCGGTCGAACAAGAAGGAGCCTACGAACTGCCTGAAGCACAGCTTGATCGGTTTATGATGAAAGTGGTTGTGGGATATAATACTAAAGAAGAAGAGCTTGAAATCGCGCGCCGTGTAGCCAACAATAGCTTTGAAAGCATAGCACAAGTGGCAACAGTTGAAGATTTAAATCGTATTGCAGATGAAGTGATGCAGGTGCATCTTGATCCTGAGATAGAAGCTTATATCGTTGAACTGGTTACAGCTACACGCGATCCAAAAGCCTATGGACTTGAAGAGATTGCTCCCTATATAGAGTTTGGCGCCAGCCCCAGGGCGAGTATTGATATGTATAAAGCTTCGCGGGCAATTGCTTATCTTAAAGGAAAAGACTATGTTTCTCCTATAGAGATAGCTTATATTGCCAAAGAGATATTGCGTCATCGTGTGATTCTCTCTTATGAAGCACAGGCAGAAGATGTTACGCAAGATCAGATCATAGAGAAGATATTGGCCGCAGTACCGATACCTTAGAAATTAATAATTAAGTGTTGGTTTGTATGCGTCGGAGTGTTTGTATCAGCGTAAGAGGGACATGGTTTGAATAAAACAGCAAAAAAGATAATCCTCAAAACTAAAAAACAAGTTTATGGAGAGATGCTTGGCAATAATGCTTCTCTTTTTCAGGGTGAGGGATTTGAATTTTCAGAACTTCGCGAGTATGTGTATGGAGATGATGTACGCAAAATAGACTGGAAAACCACTGCTAAGCTCGGTAAACCCTATGTTAAGGTTTACAAAGAAGAGAGAGAGCTCAATGTCGTGGTGGTTTCGATGCTCGGCGGATCTGTTTATTTTGGGACCGTTAGACAAAAATCTGATGTGATAGCAGAAGTGGTTGCCATACTTGGATTTTCTGCCGTAAAAAATAGTGATCTCTTTTCTCATTTTGTGTTCGCAGATGATTTATATAGTGTCGGCAAACCAAGTAAAAAACATTTTGCTATCCATCAGGCAGTAGAAGAAGTTGTCCGTTTTGAGCCATTAGGCAAAGAAGCCAATTATGCTGCCTTGGTCGAGATGCTGGTTAAGCGGATAAAAAAGAAAGCCCTTCTTTTTATCCTATCGGATTTTGTAGGAGATATAGATCTTAAATTTCTTAGCAAAAAACATGATCTGTTTGCCGTGATTGTGCGTGATAGGTTTGAAGAAAATCCTGACCAATTAGGCTATTTGAGACTCATAGATATGGAAAATCAAAAAAGTTTTGAAGGAGATATAGATGTACAGACACTTAAGCACTATAAAAAAGCACTTCATGAGAATGATGAAAAGCTCTACAGGCAGTTCAAAAAGCGAGGGATCCGGTTTACTAAAATCTATACCGATGAAGAGCCGTTATTGAAGCTCATGAGACAGATGAGGAGGGCATAGGAATGAGAAAGGGGAGATCAGGAATCAGGAGTGCCGGTATCCTTTTCTTTGAAAAGCGTTTATTGCACAGAGGTACTGCAACGCAGTGCACTCTAAAGCCCTTTACCCTTTACGCTTCGCTTCTCATTGTTTTGATGACTGCAGCGCAGGCAGAAGAACAGAATTTAACGGCGCAACTTCGCGATATCAAACCGCTTTTGGAGATACCTGACAGCAGTTTTTATTTTTATTGGGGTCTGCTCGGTTTTGGTCTGCTGTTGGTCGGGGGGATTCTTTTTTTTGCGATTAAAAAGATTTTGGAGAACCGAAAGGTCAATCTTGCCAAAAAGTATCTTGCAGCCCTTAAAGCGATCGATTGGAACGATTCCAAAAAATCAGCCTATCAGGCAACGCAGTATGCAAGGCTTTTAGCGACAGATGCACGCAAAAAAGAGTTGTTTTTTCAGCTTGAAACGATGCTGGAAAAATATAAATACAAAAAAGAAGTAGAGGCGCTAGATGATGAGACGCGTAATCAATTCAATCTTTTTGTGCAGGTAGCCGATGAATCAATTTAGTTTTGAGTATCCGTTTTTACTTTTGGCTATTTTATTTTTTGTCATCTGTGCCCGATGGTGCAAACAAAGATCGCGTGCGATTTTTTTCCCTCATGTCGAACGATTGATCGTGCAAAACTCCCCTAAAAACTCTTTGCTTGAATGGCTCAAGTGGATAGGTATCGTTTCAGCAGTGGTCGCTTTTGCTTCACCTGTCATCACCAAAAGCTATACGAGCAGCAAAAAAGAGGGGCGCGATATCGTATTGATTCTTGATGCGAGTGATTCGATGCGTCAAGGCGGATTTGATGCAAGCGATCCTTGGAAAAATAAATTTGATGTTACCAAAGAGGTGGTCAGTGCATTTGTGGCAAAACGAATAAATGACCGCATAGGGATGGTGACATTCGCAGATGTTGCATTTATCTCTTCTCCTTTGACTTTTGAAAAAGATTTTTTGCAAAATATCATCCAAATGCAGCAGCTTGGTATGGCGGGTAAGCGCACAGCGATCAATGATGCAATTGTGCAAAGCTACAGCATACTCTCTCGAAGTAAAGCCAAATCCAAAATTGCTATTTTGCTAACCGACGGCATAGAAAATATAAGTAAAGTATCTTTTGAAGAGCTTTTAAAAATGATACAGAAACATGATATTAAACTCTACACCATCGGCATAGGCGGTCAACATGATTACGACAGGCGTTATTTGCACGCTTTGGCTAACGCGGGCAAAGGTCAGGCTTATGGTGCGGGCAATGCAGCCATGCTCTCAAAGATCTACGAAGAGATAGACAAACTTGAAGTAACCAAAATGGATAACAAAAAGACAGCAGAATATACATATCTTTATGTTTACCCTCTTTTTTTGGGGATTTTGAGTTTGCTGTTCTTTATCTATTTTAGAAATGCCAAAGGAGTATAGATGAGTTTTGTCTATCCCTATCTGTTTTGGGTACTGGTTGTTCCTTTTGCTCTTTTTGCTGTATTGATCTTGACGAACAAAGAGAGGCTCTCTCGTGTTTTTGACGAGAAGGTGCTCGAAAGACTTAGTGCAACAAAAGGAAGTGTTCCTCTTGCGGTGCGTCATATGTTGATGTTTGTTGCACTATTTTTTATGATAGTAGCGATGGCAAGACCCGTGATAGAAAAAGGAGATAAGCTTGTATCGGTGGAAGGTTTGCACTTGCTCGTAGGGCTTGATATTTCAGGCTCCATGCGAAGCCAAGACCAATACCCCAATCGCTTAGAGTTTGCCAAGAAAAAAATAGAATCGCTTTTTGATGCCATGCCAAGTGATGAGATAGGCGTGTTAGCCTTTGCGCACTCTTCTTTTATGGTGGCGCCGTTTACTGCTGATAAAGAAACGCTCAAAGAGATGATAAAAGGGGTTGATGAAAATTATATCAATATGAGTTCGACTGATTTTGAAAGTCTAGCGGCGCTGTCTGTGCAACTTTTGGAGCATAAATCTCCTAAGATTTTGATCGTGTTTACTGATGGCGGAGACAAGGAGGCTCTTGGAGAATTTGCAGAGATTCTTAAGTCAAATGATGTCGATCTCTATGCAGTGCTTTTGGGCACTGCAAAAGGGGCACCTGTCATCGATGAAAAAGGTAAACCGTTAACACAACAAGACGGTTCAATCGCTATTACACAGAGAAATGATGCACTTTTGGAAGTTGCCAAAAACAGCGAAGGCATGGGCGTGATAGCGAGCAACTCAAAAGAAGACATAGAAAAACTTGTTACTAAGATACGAAGTAAATATAAAAATCAACAACAAGGTGAAGTAAAAATCAAAGAGCGTTCAGAATTGTTTTATTATCCCTTGGGGCTTGGTTTACTGCTGCTGCTGATTGCATTAAGTTCGATACCCGGAAAAACAGCAAACAGCAAACCGCCGGAAACGGGCAACGGAGGCAAAAAATGAAAAAAATAATAAAAGTATTTTCTGTTTTAAATATAGGATGTTTTGTATTTTTGAGTGCAGGTTTGACAGATTTTAAAACTATTCAAGAGGCAAAAGAAGCGTATGAAGCAAAAGAGTACGGCAAAAGCGCAGCTTTGCTCAATAATTTGGATGCCAAATCACCTCAAAAAACGTATAATATAGGCAACGCTTACTATAAAGCAAAGAAATATGACGAGGCGATAAAAGCATATGAGCAAGCGCAAGGCATAGACGAAGCTGTAAGGCTGCACAATATAGGCAACAGCTATTTTCAAAAAAATGATCCGGACAAAGCGATAGACTTCTACGAGAAAGCTTTAAAAATAAAAGAGGATCAAGATACCCGCTTTAATTTGGAGCTGGTGAAAGAAAAAAAGAAACAGCAAGAAAATGAGAAATCCCGGCAAAACGATCAAAAAAATAAAGACAAGCAAGAACAAGAAAAAAACGAACCAAACAAGGATCAAAACCATCAAGAGCAAAACTTAGACAAAAACAAACAAAACGATCAGCAAAAGCAAGACCGCCAAAATAAAAATCAAGAGCAAAATAATCAGCAAAAGCAAGATAAAGACTCACAAGATAAAAACCAAAAAAAAGAAGAGACATCCGAGAAAGAGCAAGCACACCAAGAGAACAATAAAAAAGAAGAGACCTCTTCTGAGCAAACCAAAACTTCGGCACCTTTGAGTCAAGAAGAGAAGCTTAAGGCCGAAGAACTCAAAAGATTGCTTAAAAAAACAGGAGACCAAAAGATGCCCACCTTGATGTACCGGATGGATAATCAAAAAAAACAAAGGAGTGAAGATGCAAAACCTTGGTAAACTCATTTTACTTAGTATCGCTATAGTTCAGTTTGCATGGAGCGCAAGTGTTGAAGCGACAGTTTCGAACTCCCAGGTAGTCCAAGGCAACCCCGTTCAGCTGAAAATAACTGCGACAGGAGATCAGACCGTGTTTCCTGATATCCAAAAGATAGGGGATGCGCGTATTTTGGGACAATCAAGATCTAGCAGTACTTCAATTACATCGGTCAACGGAAAAAGCAGCCGACAAAATCGTACTACACTGCTGTTGAGCTTTATTCCAGAGCAAAATATGACCATCCCTTCTTATGCTGTTGTGGTAGACGGTACAACCCATCAGACAAAACCCATCAAGATCGCAGTAGTGCAGTCAACTGCCCCAAAAATGCAAAATAATGCAAAATTTTCGCTCCAAATCCATGCCGAGAAAAGCGAAGTAACTGTGGGTGAATCTTTTGTGGCAACGGTTTATTTTTTATTTGCAGACGGATTGAGATTGGTTGACAATCCAAGATATGAAAAGCCGGCTTTTGAAGGTTTTTTTGTCAAAGAGATACAGGAGCCAAAAACGTATAGAAAAGACAATCAAAACGTACAAGAGATTCGTTACATATTGACTGCAAAACAGGAAGGCAATTACACGATAGGCCCGGCCAGGGTAGACATTCCGGAGCAAGACAGCAACACAAAAGATCCTTTTGGGATATTCATGAATGCAGAATGGACAAAAGTGACGTCAAATATGATCCCCATCAAAGTGATGGCCGCCCCACAATCAAGCGACTTGATAGGGGCATTCACATTGCAAAGCAGTGCAGATACGCACGAAGTAAAGGCCAATAAACCTGTTAATCTTACGATAAAAATAGAAGGTGAAGGAAGCCTTGAGACCTTTGAAATGCCACCTTATGATATTGATGATGTTACCGTATACAGTAATGACGCAAACGTGCAGACCGATGTGGCAAACCATAGTATCAAGAGTAGCTATACCAAAAGTTTTGCTTTTATCGGCGATCATGATTTTACTATACCTTCTCGCGAGTTTTCTGTGTATAATCCAAAAACAAAACGTTTAGAGAAACTGCAAATACCTTCCTATGAGATTAAAGTCAAAAGTGTCAAGCCGCCGCAAACACCAAAAGAAAACACTATTTTGGATGCCGGAGCGCAAAAAGAGAATAGCATTGGCGATAAAACTCAGATTAAGCATAAGGATCAAAATGAATTTATCGTCTCCTGGTGGATGCTCATTGTCTCTTTTGTCTTCGGGCTGGCAGTCATGTATGTACTTTCGGCGGGATTGCCAAAATGGAAGTATGCTGCCGGCAAAAATAGCCTCAAAACTTCCGAGGCACTAAAAATACTTTATCCGCATATAAGCAAATCTGCCGAAGTGGAAGAAATGGTTCGAAAGTTGTATGCAAAGAAAAATGGAGATAAAAATATTCAAATAGATAGAAAAGTACTCAAAGAAATGATGGAGCAATTTATATAGCTTAAAAGAGAAAAGAAGAGCCCCTAACTCAAAATATGATGAAGCCTATTGGCCTCTTGCATCCATTTGTTGAGAGTGTCCCACTCTTCATTTTCAACCATTGTGCGGCATTTATCCAACTCTGTTTCAAACGCTCCAATAGCTTGGAGTAAATTGGTTTTGTTTTGTCTGAAGATATCTTCCCACATAGTTGGAGAAGATTTGGCAATCCGGCTCATGTCTCTAAAGCCTCCCCCCGCAAGAGCAATGATGTTATTTCTGTCCTCTTGCTGCATCACACTGTTTGCTAAAGAAAAACTTAATGCGTGAGGCATATGAGAAATAAATGCTGCATGCCTGTCATGCTCTTTGGAGCCCATAAAAACAAGCTTCATGCCTATTTGCTTGAAGAGTCTTTTGGCTGCTTCTTGTTGATAGGCGCCACTCATTTCCATATCGCACAGCACAACCACTTTGTCGGTATAGAGACCTTCTATCGCAGCAGTTGGCCCAAATTTTTCAGTCCCTGTCATGGGGTGCGCTGTTACAAAATTTTTGCGCAAATGAGAAGGGATCGCGTGCGATATCTTCTCTTTCGTGCTTCCTAGGTCAATGACCGTACAAGCTTCATCTAAACTTTTCATCTGCTGTGCTACAGCGATAATGCTATCTACGGGAATGGTTAAAAAGATAACATCGCAAGCAGTGATCTCTTCCATGCTATTTGCAACGATATCGGCCAAATGTAACTCTAGGGCTTGCGCGGCGTGAGAAGCATTGTGGTCAAATCCGACAATCTTCAGATGAGGCGAAATTTTTTTAAGCGCAAGACCCAAAGAACCTCCCATCAAACCAAGACCGACGATGCCGATAGTTTTTTCTCTCATGCGATTCCTTTGTGATGTGGCGGAAATTATAGCATGATTTTATGAACCTCTTATTGAAAAAAAGATAAACTATTGACAAAATACATACATTAACTAAAGGTTGACAATGAAGATGAAAAAAATTGTTTTTTCGTGGATATTGATAGGATCATTGCTTTTGGCACAAAAAGTAACGCAGATCAAGTTTGAAGGTCTCTCCCATCTGTCCCCGAGTGTTGCGATGGAAATTGCCGGTATCCATGTGGGCGATGAGATGAGCGCGGTAAAGATAAACGAATCGATTAAAAACTTTTTTTCACAAGGGTATTTCAAAGATGTATGGGTAGATCAAAATGGCGGTACGCTTGTATATCATTTTAAAGAAAAATTAGCTATTGCCAATCTGGAAATCAAAGGATACGGAAGCGGCGATGACGCAGATAAACTTTCGCAGAGCATTGGACTCAAAAAAGGTGATTTGTATGATGAGACGCGTGTTAAAAAAGCAAAACAGGAGATTATTTCAAAACTTGAAAGCGAAGGCTACTATGATACTGTCGTTGAAGTGACAACCGCAGCTGTGGGCGAAAGCAGTGTATCTGTTGTCTTTGATGTCAACAAAGGCGAAAAAATAAAAATCAAAAAAATGAATTTTGTGGGAGCCTTGGAGGTGGACCAAAGCGATCTTGAATTGCCGCTTGCAAACAAAGAGGAAGATTTTCTCGGTTGGATGCCTTGGAGAAATGACGGTGTTGCAAAAGTCGATCAGCTGGAGTATGATGCCTACAGAGTTAAAGATGTGTATATGAAACACGGATATTTAGACGCGTATGTCAGCAAACCATTGATGCGTGTAGATTTTGGTTCTTACAATGCAAAAGTAGACTATAAGGTTGCCGAAGGTGCACAATATCGGGTAGGAAAAATTAGTATAGCACAAAACGTGGAAGGACTTGAGAGCGAAGAACTTTTAAGCAATCTTACACTAAAAGAAGGCAAAATCTTCAATATAGACCGCATGAGAAAAGATATGAAATACTTGGAGGAGGCCGTGGGAAATCTTGGATATGCCTATGCTAAAGTTTCTCCGCAAATGAACAAAAATGCTGAAGAAAAAATGATCAACCTTCAATATGTGATTCAGCCGGGCGAGAAGGTAATCATCAATGACGTATTAATCTCTGGAAACGACAGCACAAAAGACAGGGTAATCCGTAGATACATCTATCTTGCTCCGGGAGATCTTTATAATGCCGAAGATTTAAAAGATTCTAAAAATGCTTTAGGCAGAACAGGATTTTTTGAAAGTGTAGAGATCGAAAATCAAAGAGTCTCTGAAGACAAGATCAATCTCCTTGTTAAAGTCAAAGAGACGGCAACAGGAAGTATTTCTGCAGGAGGGGGCTATGGAAGTTATGAAGGCCTGATGTTTAACACAAGTGTATCTGATAGAAATATTTTTGGATCAGGGATTGATGCAAGTGCAGGATTTGAAATCTCAGAGATTTCCACCAGCTACAACCTCTCTTTTACCAACCCAAAAATTTGGGACAGCCAATACAGCTTAGGACTCAATCTCTATAAAAAAGATTATGAGTACATCGACTATACGCAAGACCAGATCGGCGGAACGTTGATGCTGGGCAGACAGTTTCTTAGAAATTTCCACGGCTCCGTGGGCGTAGGATATGTCGATAATCAATCTGAATTTGCAGACAATAACAATTCGCTGTATTCGTCTTATTTGGACGATGTTTATAAGGAGCTTTATAACGATAAATACAAAAAAAGTTCGGTATATTTCAGTCTCTCCTATGACAATACCGACGATTTTTATACTCCAAGAGAGGGAATGCTTGCCGCAGTAACGACGGAACTGGCCAATGTAAGTGGAGACGATGTGAATCTTACAGCTTATCCTGGCGGATATGGAAATTTTGTCAAAACAAGCGGTAAAGTAGGGTTTTACTATGGGTTGGAAGATTGGATAGACTATGATATGATCCTGCGCCTCAAAGGAAGAATGAGTGCAGTTAGCGCAGGAGACGGTGAAAAAATTCCTACGGCTGAAAAACTTTTCCTGGGCGGGTTGGGAAGCGTGAGAGGCTATAGCCCATATTCTATTTCACCGCTTTATGACCCGAATGATCCTTATTCTAGACGTATGGGAGGAAAATACAGTGCCTCATCATCAGTGGAAGCCAGCATTCCGCTTTCCGAAGCGGCCAAGATGCGTTTGGCATTCTTCTATGACTACGGGATGATCGGTGAAGATAGCTTTGATGAGATCAAGCGCAGTTCAACCGGTGCCGTGGTAGAGTGGCAATCCATGTTCGGTCCCATCAATCTCGTCTTTGCAAAAGCACTTGACGATGAACCGGGAGATGATACGGCCAGTTTTGAGTTCTCTATGGGATCCAAGTTCTAACATCGGTCCAAAAGGTCGTTACTATTCAGGAGGGTATCCTCCTGAAATAAAAAATAGTGCCCTAACCTTAGGCTTAATTTAGAGCCTAAAAAATTTATGTATTTATTAAATCCTCAATTGTAAAATACTTCTGCAAAATACCTCAAGAATTTGCAATTTTAAGTGCGGCAAACAAAGCGTATATTACGCGTTTGCCTGTCGCGGATTTACCTCTAAAACAAAAATAATTTTTAGACTATATTAAGTGCTTTATTTTTTGGTATATGATCCTCGTCTTTGACAATAATGGCAAAAGGTACAGGTTTCTCTAACGCTTTAATTTTTTCTTTGGCCAGATAGAGCGGCTTATCCGAGGCGATTGTGAGCACTTTGTTGGCATAATGAAATTCTATAGCCGCATCGTTAGAGGCTTCATGCAAGAGTATCGTTAGCGTATAGATAAAACTCAGCCAAAGCAGGGTCTCTTTGGAAGGAAGCAGCATTTTAAAATCCTGATAAAGAGGCTTAAGGAGCAGCTCTTTGCCGTGCATACGCAACAACAGTGAGATAAGTGTTATTTGTTCGTGTGTAAAACAATAGCTTAATTCTTGCATGGCGATATAAAAAGCATGCTGATGGGATTTGTATATCGTAAGTGTATTTCCTATACTTGAAAGCTCAAGTGCATAAAGCAGTTCAGTGAGATGATTATCGTTTTGATCAAAATTACTGTTGAGCGTATCGAAAAGTTTTGAGCCAAGCTTGAGAATGCTTTTCCTTTTTCTTGCTGATAGGACAAAAGGTTGAAATCTATCCAAAATAGATACGATACTTGGGTTGAGTGTGCTTGGAAATTTAAAATGATCATTTTTTAGTAAATGTTCCAAGAAAACCCCTTCTCTGACACCTACGCCGCTGGATATGACAGAATTTGCCTCGATAGCGTAAAGAATTTCCTTAAATATCAGGGTGCCTTCCCTGATGGTGTCATACCGATTTTTGTCAAGCATAAAACGTTTAAGATTTTTGGCGCTGCTTAGAGGAATCGCTTCAAGGTAAGTACGATGATCATCAACAGCATAGGTGAAGGCATGCAGTTTATCCAATGGATGAGAGGATCGTTTCATGATCGCTTTGCTTAATGTCCTGGCTGTTCCTCCTATGCCTATGGCAAAAGCATGCTTAAAATGTTTAGGAAGTTTTTGCAACTCTTTTTGTATGTATTCTTTTGCTTGCTGATTGATGATTTCTGCGGGTATTGGTTTGTCAAAAAAAAGTTCTTTTAGCCTCACGGTACCCAAATTCAATGAATAGGTATCGAGAATTTTTCCTTCTTTTATCAAAGCCATATCGGATGAGCCTCCGCCTATATCTATAGTGATTCCTTCCTGCAGAGGAAGCAGATTGCTCGCGGCTATAGCACCGTATTGTGCCTCTTTTTTCCCGTCTATAATTTTTATAGAAAGTCCCAGCTCTTTTTTAATCCACGAGATAAATAGGTTTCCGTTAGGGGCGTCCCTGATTGCAGAAGTGGCAACGCAGACTATTTTGTGAGTTTGGTATTTTTGGACAGTATTGAGAAAAGATTTTAAAGCCAGATAGGCCCTTTTGAGACCTATGGGTTGAAGAAATCCCTCTTTTTCATAGGCTCCTTCGCCTATGCGAACTTTGGATTTCTGTTCACAAACGATAAAGAAACCGTAACGGCTTGTTCTTTCAAAAATAACAAGCCTTGCAGAATTTGAACCGATATCTATAATTGCGGTTCGTTTTGCCATACTGTTTGTTAATCTTCTTCTTGAAGCTGACGGAACTTAAACATAAGCTCTTCAACGCTCTCAACATTGTCCGGATCGGGAACAATACAATCCACAGGGCAAACCCCGATACATTGAGGTTCGTCAAAATGCCCTACGCATTCTGTGCACCGGTCAGGGTCTATAATATAAATAGGATCATTCTCTTCAATTGCTTCATTGGGACACTCTTCCCTGCACGCATCGCATGCTATACATTCATCTGTTATTATCAGTGCCATTTTTTCCTCTGTTTTGATATTATTTATAGGAGTTATAACCGAAGAAAGCTTATGCTTTATTTAAAATATGATTTTGTATCTTTATATTGAAGGGAGTGTTGAAAATACTATAGAATATCGTGGCAGCAAAGACCACAATATTATCTTGGATTAGGATATTTTTTTTGGAAAACAAAATCTATAACCGCGTCTTCTGACAGTTTCTATCGTCGTGATGTCTAAAGGCTTATCCATTTTCTGACGAATTTGGTTAATGGCCACTTCGATTACATTGGGTGTCACCAATTCAGGTTCTTCCCAAATGGCATCCAAAAGTTGCTCCTTGGAAACGATTTGATCTTTATGCATCGCCAGGTGTGTCAATACCTCAAACGGTTTACCTTTCAGCTCGATTTCATTTCCCTGATAAATAATTTTTTCTTCTTCGGGATTGATGATAAGATCTTCAATCTCAATAATATTTGAAGCCCCAAAACGTAATTTGGCTTCGATGCGGACAAATAAAATATCGAAATCAAGAGGTTTTCGTATAAAATCATCTGCACCCAGCTTGAGCGCTTTGATCTCGCTTTCTTTGTCTTTCTGTCCGGAAATAACAATAACAGATGATTTGTGAGAATTGCTTTTGATATCTTGAATAATATTCAAACGTGTTGTATCGGGACCTTCCCAACTCAAGAGTACAAGATCATAATTTCTGATATCAATATAATACCGCCCGTCTTCTAGATTTTCGGCAATATCATTTTGATATCCATGCTCTGTCAGCTTTTCTGAAAGCGTTTTACTTAAGGCCACTTCATCTTCAATAATCAATACCCTCATTTCACAAAGCCCTTCTATTTTTAAGATTTATTTAATAATTATAACATAGAAAGCAGAGTTTCTAAAAATTTTTTTAAAAAATTATTATTGTTCGGGAAGAAAAGACCAGTATTCACTTAAAGCAACGCTGCATTTTGGCAAAATATCCGGTTTTGAAATTTTCAATGAAAGCGTTTGAATATGAGGATAAGCGGAAGAGAGTATGTTTTTAATGCCAAATAGAGCCTCCTCAAGAAGCGTGTAGCGTTTTTCTTTGAGTTCTTTTTCGATAAGAAAAACCATATCGGCATAGTCGATAAAGTTTTCATTTTCATACAGATAGGAAGCCTCCAAATCAATACGTACACGCTGAGACCTATCTCTCTCAAAGTCCAGCAAACCTATAATCACATCGAGCATCAATGCTTCTATATGAATCGTCACGGCTAAATTTTCCCCTCTTCTTTTTTAATCAATCTTATGATGTTGGGTATATGTTTGTAAAAAATAATAAGTGCAATGATCCAAATGGGGGCATGCGACTCTATGCCCGGTACTTGAGGATAAAGCAAGTAAGAAGCAATGATAAATGAAACAAGACCAATTAAGGAAGAGAGAGAAGAAATCTTCAGTCCTTGACTTGCGATAAACCATATAGCTATGGCAATAAGTGCAGGTATGGGCATCATCACAAGCAGCACCCCAAATCCTGTAGCAACACCTTTACCTCCTTCAAAATTCAAAAAGACGGAAAAGCAATGGCCCGCAACACTCAGTACCGCAATGGTCCAAAGTACGCTTTCGGGTGCTTTTAGCACCATGGCAACAAGTATGACTGCAACACCCTTGATTGCATCTAAAAAAAGTGTTGCTGCGCCTAGCTTTTTGGCCAAAACAGGGTTTTTTTCTTTAACAACACGAAGGACATTGGTTGCACCGATATTGCCGCTTCCCGCATTTTTGATATCAACCCCGGCGAACTTTTTGGCCAAAAGATACCCAAAAGGTACACCTGAGATCAGATAAGCCGCAAGATAAAGTAAAATGTTTTGATTAAGTAGGATATCCATCATTGTTCCATTATTTTAAATTTATAAGAAATATGCAATTTTAACTGAATTTTGATAAAATAGCCAGATTGTAAGAGTTCAAAACAGCTTAGAGCGTTTTGTGGTGTAGATCTATTGCTTTGGCTTTAAAGTAACAAAGCGGTCAATAAAGAATCTTCCGAAACGGCTTAAGATGACTAAAAATGAGGGTAAATAAATTATGAATATAGACTACAAGGCTGAAATACAAAGACTGAAAAAAGAGCTTGACGTAACAGTGGTAGCCCACTATTATCAGCGCGATGAGGTTTTTGAAGTAGCTGATATTACCGGAGACAGTTTAGAGCTGGCTCGCAAGTGTAAAGCTGACAGCAATACCTGGGTGGTCTTTTGCGGCGTTGGATTTATGGGACAAAGCGTTAAGATTATCGCGCCTGAAAAACGTGTTTTGATGCCCAAGCTTGCCTGTTGTGCGATGGCGCGTATGATTGATAGCAGTTATTTTGACGACAGCGTCAAATATATGACAGACAGAGGAGTAGCCAAAGAGGATATTTTGCCTATTACCTACATCAACTCGGATGCTTCGGTCAAGGCCAAAGTGGGTGAAATGGGAGGAATGGTGTGCACATCGTCAAATGCCTTTAAGATTATTGAAAAGGGGCTGGCAAGCGGGAAAAAAATCCTTTTTGTTCCTGATCGATGTTTGGGACAAAATTTTGCAATACAAATGGGACTCAAATCCTGTGTCATTGGCGAAGGAGAATGTGATCCTAAAAAAGCAGATATTATTTGTTTTAACGGTTTTTGCTCTGTGCACCAGCTTTTTACTGTAGATGATATTGTGTTTTACAGAAGCAGGTACCCCGATATCAAGATAGCCGTACATCCCGAGTGTGATCCCAAAGTGGTATTGGCTGCAGATTTTTCCGGCTCAACATCACAATTGATCAAATATGTCAATGAGCTTGATCCGGAGCAAAAAGTGGCGGTTGGAACAGAATACAATTTGGTAAATCGAATGAGAAAGAAAAATACTTATGTTCTTTCTTCTACAAAGCCTGAATGTCCCACGATGAACGAAACAACACTTGAAGATCTTTATAGAACATTGAAGTCTATCGAAGACGATAAGCCGATCAATGAAGTTATTGTAGACCCTGATATCGCAAAATATGCCAATTTGGCTCTTGAGCGAATGCTGGCAGTAGAGTAATCCTATGATAAAAGATAAATTTATAGAAGCAATCGTGGCTGAGGATGTTGGAAGAGGGGATCTTTTTTCTCGTATCGGCCACAACAAACAGATACGTGCTTATATTCTTGCCAAGAGCGAAGGGGTTTTTTCCGGAAGGGAGTATCTTGAGGTATTCAGTAAAAAATACGATTTAAAGATGGAGTGGCATACAGATGATGGCAAGCCGTTTAAAAAAAGGGATATTCTTCTTTATCTTGAGGGGGACTCCAAAACATTGCTTTCGCTGGAGCGGTCTATTTTGAATATCGCATTGCACGCAAGCTCTATAGCAACGCTTACGTCTTTGTATGTAGCTAAAATCAAAGAAACGGGCGTTAAACTTTTAGATACGCGTAAAACCCGCCCGATGTTGCGTGATTTTGAAAAATATGCCGTACGTTGCGGAGGCGGCGTCAATCATCGAATGGGACTGGATGACTGTTTGATGCTCAAAGACACCCATTTGAAAACGATTGAGAATTTGGATATTTTTATGCAAGAGGTGCGTCAAAAAATTCCCTTTACTTCAAAAATAGAGATAGAATCTGAGAGTGTCGAGATGGCAAAAAAGGCGATGAAAGCAGGCGCTGATATTGTAATGTGCGATAATATGTCCTTAAAAGAGATCAAAGAGGTAGTGTCTTATCGAAACAGCCATTATCCTCATATACTGCTTGAGGCGAGCGGGAATGTGACGCTTGATACGATCAAAGAGATAGCGCTGACAGGTGTGGATGCTATAAGTTCCGGAAGCGTTATCCATCAGGCAAACTGGATTGATTTGTCCATGAAAGTAGAATAGTGAACGATCAAGATTTTCAAGATGCCGTAAAAAAGCTGAAATATCTTATCGACAATGCTTCTGCGATTACTATTTTGTCGCATATCAATCCTGATCCTGATGCTTTGGGTACAGCATTGGGAATATATGCCTTGCTGCGTCAAGATAAAAACAAAAAAATAGAAGTAGTAAATGCATCAAAAGAGCTGCCGCGTTTTCTTGATTTTTTACCCTATTTTAACCATATTAAACATAAAATGGATTATAATAAAAGTTTGGTGATCTCATGTGATTGCGGAAATGCAGACAGGCTTGGATTTGATGTTGGCGGGAGAGAAATACTTAACATAGACCATCATTATAGCAATACGCACTATGGAAGTGTTAATATAGTAATCCCTGAATATGCTTCAAGTTCGCAGGTGGCGTATGAGATATTTAAAACATACCGCACTATCATCCCTGAGGCCGCTACATGTTTTTATGCGGCATTGCTTTCAGATACACGATATTTTACAACAAGCAGTGTGAACCACAAAGTATTTGATGTGGCAAGCGAGTTGATCAAGGCAGGAGCTTGTGCTGCGGATATCTCTTCTCATTTTACACAGAGACGCCCATTGGCTTCTTTGCGTATTTTACAGAGAGCTCTGGATAGTCTGACATTATACCAAAATGCAACTATCGCATGCATGACGATCACTCAAGATGAGGTATATGCTTCAGGTGCAACGATGCCCGATATGGATGGAGTGGTTGATTATGCAAGATCTTTGGCGACTGTTGAGATAGCGATATGTGCAATACAGACAGAGGACAGTATTCGGATCTCTTTGCGCAGTAAAAATGCAGATGTTTCCAAGATCGCATTGGCGTTTGGCGGAGGCGGGCATAAATTGGCTGCAGGATTTACGCTTAAGCAAAGCGGATTACAGCAAGCCGTAAATGCAATTTTAGAAAAAATAAAAATATTAGGACTAACAGATGAGAAAAGCAGCCAAAAGGACAAATAAAACAAGCGGTATAAAAATTATGGCAGGGTTATTGTTGGTGGCGGGAAGTATGGGCACAGGTTATATATATACGGCGCCGCAATTTGAGCGCCAAGCCCCCCAGATAGAGATACAGGAAAATCTGTTTTGGAACCGAAAAAACCCTTTACAAATCAAATTGACCGATAATGTTGCCTTAAAAGATTTTGAACTTATTCTAAACGACGGCAAAACAAGTCTTATTGTAGGCAAAGGGGAATTTGGCGAAGCGACGAATGAGCAGATTTTACAAGTTGGTTATCCAAAAAGCAACACGCTTGATTCCAAAGCAACACGCTTAAAGCTTCAAATTTCTGTCAATGATGACAGTTTATGGAATTTTTTAAAAGGAAATCACGCACAAAAAACGATTGATATCCATATAGACTATAAAAGCCCCGATGTAAATATATTAGCCAACACACGCACTATTACACAGGGAGGAAGTGCGTTGGTGGTTTTCCAGGCGGAAGATGAAAATCTAGATACGCTTCATATTAGGGCGGCAGGCGAGACTTTTAAGGCGGTGCCTTATAAAAAAGAGGGATATTATGCTGCTTTGATCGCGTGGCCTTTTCTGTATCAAGACAATTTTAAAGCAGAAGTTGTTGCTACGGATCTGGCCGGCAACACACGCGTAGTTCATGTCCCATTGTATATCAAAACCCATCAATATAAGGTTTCGTGGATTCAGGCTACGGATAATTTTATTGATGGAAAGATTACAGATTTAATCTCAAGCGATCCCGAATATGCAGCCATAGAAGATAAATTAGAAAAATTTCGTGCAGTCAATGAAACTATGCGTTTGAAAAATGAAGATAAAATTCATACCTTGGGACGTAAAATTTCAGATGCAATGATTCAAAATTGGCAAATTAAAAAGTTTTATCCTTTAAGAAACGGACAAAAAGTTGCCGGTTTTGGTGACACAAGACATTATTATTACGACAATAAAGAACAGGAAGTATCACGCTCTTATCATTTGGGGCATGATTTTGCGAGTACAAAAATGGCAACAATCAAAACATCAAATCCCGGAGTAGTGGTTTATGCCGGAGATAACGGTATCTATGGCAATATGCCGATGATCGATCATGGTTTGGGGCTTTATACGCTTTATGGGCATTGCTCTCAAGTACTGGTTAAAGAAGGCGACAAGGTACAAGAAGGGCAGGATATTGGAAAAACCGGCACAACAGGATTGGCATTGGGAGATCACCTCCATTTTGGCGTTTTGGTACAGGGGGTGGAGGTGCAGCCTATGGAGTGGTATGATGCGAGTTGGATTAAAATTAATATCGATGATATTTTTAAAGCAGCAAACAAGATAATAGAGGGAAAATAAATTTCACAACCAATTCACACAAACAATCTATACTTCCTTTAAAAAGAGAAAGATTATACTATAATTGCAGATTGGAAAAAGGGAGTGCTGTATGTATTGTTTTTGCATGAAAGGAAAAAGGTATGCAACAAAGAACGATTAAAAAGCCTGTAGAAGTAATAGGCATCGGTTTACATAAAGGTGAGCCGGTCAGGCTTCGGCTTGAGCCTCTTGATGCAAATTCGGGTATTGTTTTTTATCGCGAAGATTTGGCAATAAGCATACCGCTTTGCCCTTCAAGTGTTATTGATACACGTATGGCTACGGTTATTGGAAACGAAAAGGGATTTATTTCCACTATCGAACATTTTTTATCAGCGGTTTATGCGTACGGTATCGATAATTTGCGGGTAATTGTAGACGGAAATGAAATGCCCATTATGGACGGTTCTGCTATCTCTTTTTGTCTTTTATTGGATGAGGCGGGCATCCAGATGCAGGATGTGCCAAAAAAAATAATTCGCGTCAAAGAGGTGATTGAGGCAAGAGAAGGTGACAAGTTTGTACGTCTTGTGCCGCATGAGTATGCAGTATTTGATTTTAGTATCAAATTTGATCACCCTGCTATAGGAGAGCAAAGCGAATATTTTAAGTTTAGCACAAGCGGTTTTGTTGAAGAGATAGCCAGAGCTAGAACTTTTGGATTTGCCAAAGATATTCAGTACTTAAAAAGTCAAAATCTTGCATTGGGCGCAACTCTTCAAAATGCAATCGGGCTTGATGAATACAAAATCCTAAATCCGGAAGGTTTGCGTTTTGATAATGAATTTGCCAGACACAAGATACTTGACGCGATGGGCGATATGATGGTTGCAGGACACAACATTTTGGCAAAATATGAATCTTTTGCCGGAAGTCACAAGCTCAATTTTGAACTTACATCCAAGCTGCTTTCTGAGAGTAAAAATTATGAATTTGCAACAGTTGAAACGCTACAAAGCAAAGCATTTGCCAAAAGCTTTGCTTAAGTATTTGTGAGATAAAAATTGTGACAGACCACAAGTATGAACTTTTAATTGTATCTATTGCCTCGCCCCTTTTGGTGGGTGTTTATAAAGATGGTGTACTTATCGAAACGATTTCAAACCAAAAGCAAACATCACAAATACTTTTACCTATTGTCGATAGATGTATGCAAACATATAATATCTCTCATATTATCTATACACGTGGACCGGGAAGCTATATGGCGATAAAATTGACCTATATCATGCTTAAAACAATAGAAATTATTAAAGGTATAAAGTGTTCAGGATGCAGCGGTTTTGAGTTAAATCAGCGAGAACCTATAAAAGCTGTCGGGAATCTCTATTTTATCAAGGAAAAAGAGACTATAATTACAAAAAAAATTGAACAGCCAATCCTATCTCAATTTGTTTTGCCGCAGTATTTACAAGATATTGTTTTAGATGAAGAATCAGTCCCAGAGTATGTTTTGCCCGCTGTTTAAAGCACCATATAGAGTTAATAAATTATTGTTTATTCTATAATATGTATATATGTTAGGTTAAAAAGAAGGAATAGAATGCTTGTAAGTGTACCTGCCACCAGCGCAAATCTAGGACCGGGTTTTGATACTCTGGGTCTTGCCGTAGATTTAAAAAACGAAATCATTATCAAGCCCTCAAAGTTTTTAAGCATCTCTACTCACGGTGAAGGGGCAGATAATCCAAAAATTAAAAAAAATACGCTTTTTTTAAATATTTTTAACGAAAACTATAAACGGTTGACCGGCAAAGAAGACAATTTTAGATTTGAATTTTATAACAATATTCCTATCTCTAGAGGATTAGGAAGTTCATCTGCTGTAATTGTTGCCTCGTTGACTGCTGCATACACAGCAGCAGGCGTTAAGTCAAATAAACGAGAGATACTCAACCATGCGCTTCGCTATGAGCAGCATCCGGACAATATCACACCGGCGGTGATGGGTGGTTTTAACGTGGCTTGTGTGGAAGGAGATCGGGTGTATAGCAAAAAACGCCGTATGCCCGATCATCTTAGAGCAGTTGTTGTAATCCCAAACCGTACTATTTCTACGGCCCAATCCCGTACGATTTTGCCTAAAATGTATAAAAAAGAAGAAACGGTCTATTCTCTTTCCAGGGCTGCCTACATGACGGCTTTGTTTATGAGTGAATCTTGGGATTTGCTGCGTATCGCGTCTAAAGACAAGCTGCACCAATCTAGACGTATGAAGATGATGCCTGAACTTTTTGATGTGCAAAAACTTGCACTTAAACATGGGGCACTCATGAGTACGCTTTCGGGCTCAGGATCCACTTTTTTTAATCTATGTTATGATAAAGATGCAGATAAAATGGCACAAGCATTACAGGCGCGCTTCCCGCAATTTAGGGTTTTGACTCTCGCTTTGGATAACCATGGCGTTACAACCAAGCACTAAGAAGTGCTCTTAATCTCTTTTTAGGTATAATATCCATGAAAAAGTCACAGCCTATACGAATGTGTATCGCTTGTCGCAGCAGATTTCCTCAAAAAGACTTGATTAGACTTAAGCAAGCGGAAGAAGGATTTGTTGCATATGACAATGAAGGAAGAAGTTTTTATCTGTGTGATGAGTGTAGTGTAAATGAAAAAAAAATCAAAGGCTTAATTAAACGTTTTAAACAAGAGGAAGAACGGTTTATTAAGCTTTTAAAGGAGTTAATCAAGAATGGATAAAGTTAAAATCCAAGAAATAGCAGCAGAAGCAGGATTGTCAAATGGAGATTTATTGGCAAAAGCCAAAGAGCTTGGCTTTGATGTGAAAGCTGCTAACAGTACCATCAGCATGGAAGATGCTGGTATTTTAGTCGATTATGCGATCAGTGGGACATTGCCAAAAGAGTTTGCACAACCAAAAGTCAAATCAAAAATGACTGTAGTGAAAAAACCGACTCTTAAAACGGACCAAGAGCATAAGGCAGAAGAAAGAGTATCAGAAGACATTTTGGTCAAAGAAGAGGTGCTTCAACAAGAAAAAGCGGAGTCAGTAACCGTAGAGGTTTCTGCTGAAAAAAAACTTACCCCTGTATCAAGCGTGCCAAAAAAACGTAAAGGGATTTCAGTTGTAAGTAAAAAAGAGGAACCAGATGCTGCGGAGGAAATTGAAAAAATTTCTGATGTGCAGCCTCAAAGAAAAACACTTTCTCGTGCCGGAATTAAAATTGTAAGAAAAGCAAAACCTGCACCGGTAAGAACTGCCGCGAAAATCTCGATGGAAGATCAGACATCTTATGCCTCCAAAAAGAAGCCTAAAAAAGTAGCCGAAGCAAGAAGCGGAGGAGAGAAGCTTGATATTTTCAGCCATACAAGTCTTGACGGCGAAATTAGCAGTGTCTTTGATGATGAAGAAGTAGTGCTTTTAGATTTTTCTGATAAAAATATTTATGAAGAGATGATGAGGCAAGAGCAAAAACGCAAAGAAGAAGCCAAAAAAAGAGAAGCAATCCAAGGAGGAGCGGGCGGCAAACATGTTTTTCAAGGACAGCAGAATCGTTCCATCAGACGCGGAGGAAAACGTAAAAGATATATCAAAGAGGAAAGTAAGGAAGCAGTAACTTCTGTTGAGATTCCTGAAAACGTAAGAGTTTACGAGTTTGCCGAAAAGGTTAACAAGAGTGTCGGCGAAGTGGTAAAAGTACTTTTTGCATTGGGTATGATGGTAACTAAAAACGACTTCTTGGGAAAAGACGAGATAGAGATTCTTTCTGAAGAGTTTGGTGTAGAGGTAACAACCGTCAACCCTCTTGATGAGTTGGATTATGCAGGCGCTTATGATGCGGTTGAAGATACGCATCTCAAAGAAAGACCTCCGGTTATTACTATTATGGGCCACGTTGATCATGGTAAAACGTCATTGCTGGATAAAATACGAGCATCTAAGGTTGCAGACAAAGAAGCAGGCGGAATTACGCAGCATGTGGGTGCCTATCAGGTTGAAAAAAATGGCAAAAAAATTACTTTTGTCGATACTCCCGGTCACGAAGCTTTTACAGAGATGCGTTCTCGGGGAGCGCAAGCGACGGACATTGTTATTATTGTTGTTGCCGCTGATGATGGAGTGATGCCTCAGACTAAAGAGGCCGTCGCGCATGCAAAAGCCGCCGGAGTACCTATTATTGTGGCAATCAATAAAATGGACAAAGAGAGTGCAAATCCTGACAATGTTAAATCTCAGCTGTCTGAATTGGGAATTATGCCGGTAGATTGGGGCGGAGAGCACGAATTTGTTCCTGTATCCGCTCATACAGGCATGGGAATAGATGAATTGCTTGAAACAATCCTGCTTCAAGCAGAACTGATGGAGCTTAAAGCTGATCCGACAAGGGATGCAAAAGCAGTGGTTGTAGAGAGTTCATTGGAAAAAGGATTTGGACCGGTTGCCAATGTAATCATTAAAAATGGTACCCTGCGAGTGGGAGACAATGTGATTGCCGGCAAAACATACGGACGTATCAAGGCGATTAGACTTGATGACGGTTCTAATGCAAAAGAGATCGGACCAAGTACGCCAGCAGCAATTGTGGGACTCAATGATGTGCCAGATGCCGGAGATACGCTTGTTGTAATGAAAACAGATAAAGAGGTGCGTGAACTTGCAGAAAAAAGAGCAGAATATGACAGAGCAAAGACTCTTTCTAAAAGTACGAAAGCTTCATTGGACGATCTTTCTTCTTTGATCGCAGAAGGACAGCTTAAAGCGTTGCCTGTGATTATCAAAGCGGATGTTCAAGGTTCGCTTGAAGCAATCAAGGGCAGTCTGGAAAGACTAAGAAATGAAGAGGTAAAAGTTAACATCATTCATGAGGGTGTGGGTGGTGTGACAGAGAGTGATGTAACGCTGGCATCTGCAAGCGAACATACTGTTGTTCTTGGATTTAATGTGCGTCCGACAGGAGCAGTAAAGAAAAAAGCCAAAGAGCTCGGTGTAGAAATCAAGTCTTATTCAATTATCTATGACTTGATTGATGATGTTAGAGCACTTCTTGGAGGCATGATGAGTCCTGTGATTAAAGAAGAGGTGACGGGGCAAGCAGATGTACGTGAAACATTTGTAGTGGCAAAAGTGGGTACGATTGCAGGATGTAAAGTTTCTGAAGGCGTGATTACCAGAGGAAGCAAAGCCAGACTCATTCGTGACGGTGTTGTCATACATGAAAGCACCATTTCTTCATTGAAACGCTTTACAGAGGATGCTAGAGAAGTAAAAAGCGGATATGAATGCGGTATCATGCTTGCAAACTTTAATGATATGAAGCCGGGCGATGTGATCGAAACATTCAAAAATGTTGAGGAACAAGTGACGCTATGACGCATGAAGAGATCAAGCGGCATCGTGTAGAATCAGTGCTAAAAGAGATTATTCCAGAAGCACTTGCCACGCTGGACGATGAACGCATTAATGCATTACTGGTAACTGACGTAGTATGTTCGAAAGGCAGAAGCGACGCAAAAGTCTATCTTGAACCTTCATTTTTAAATGAAAAAGAACAAAATGAAGCCTTAAAGCAGTTGCGTATTGTTGCAGGCTATATTCAAAACCACTGCAAGCAAAGCGAGGGCTGGTTTAAGGCCCCGCGTTTAACTTTTGAATTTGATGATCAGCTAGAAAAAGCAACACGCATTGAAAAGCTTTTTGAACAGATCGCAAGTTTAAAAAGTAAAGAAAACGAGGAACAACAAGATGAATCTTGAATCTCAAATAGCAAAAATTATAGAAGCTAACGGTGCGGCACTCTATGACACAGAAGTGGTGACAGAATTTGATGAGACTGTTTTTCGTATTTATGTGACAAAAATAGGCGGCGTGAGCCTTGATTTGTGTGCCGCTATCTCAAACGAACTTTCTCCCTTTTTTGATGTTCATCCTCCTGTGAGCGGACAATACCGTTTGGAAGTAAGCTCTCCCGGAATTGAAAGAAAGTTAACCAAGCCTATACATTTCAAAAATGCAATAGGCGAAAAGGTAAAAGTAAAGATACCGGGTCGAGAACGTTTTAAAGGCACCCTTAAAAGCGCAGATGATCATGGTATCACAGTAGAGACAAAAGAGGGCGATACCTGTTTGACCTATGCACAGCTAGGAAGCGTTAAAACCTATTTTGACTGGAACAATTAGGCGTCAATATTGGGCCGTTTGACAGAAAGGGGGATGTGTCTATGGATTTAGATGCATTGTGTATGCGGCTTGCGCTTGATGAAGCATGGAAGTACCAAGGATTAACCTATCCTAATCCTGCGGTGGGTGCAGTGATCACTGCAGGCGGCAAGGTGATTGCTGTTGAGGCTCACCAAAAAGCCGGAACATCGCATGCTGAAGTGTTAGCACTTTTGCGTGCCTATGAAAGCATAAGTCAAACGCCTATTGAAATTGATCCTTTTGACGCACATGGGGCACATGCTTTTCTTTTAAATCTTCCTTCCGGTTTTTTTAACCATTGTACTATCTATGTTACGCTGGAGCCTTGTTCCCATGAAGGAAAAACACCATCCTGCGCAAGCTTGCTTTATGCTTTGGGTCTCCAGCGCATTGTTGTGGCAACCTATGATCCCATACAAGAGCATAGCGGGGGGCTGCGCAAGCTCAAGAATGTATGCTTTGGAGTACTCCAAAAAGAAGCAGAGGTCCTTCTTGAGCCTTTTGTAATTTGGCAAAAAAGAGCCTTTGTGCTGTTTAAGATCGCACAAACAAGCAATGGAAAAATCGGCGGCGGATATTTAAGCTCAAAGGCATCTTTAAAGCACGTGCATCATTTAAGAAACGTTTGCTCCGAATTGCTTATAGGAGGCAATACTGTACGTATAGACAGGCCGACATTAGATTGCCGTTTTATTGCCAAAAAAGCCCCCGATGTGATAATTTATTCCAAAAAAGACAGTTTTGACAAAACAATTCCTTTGTTTGATATTCCGGGCAGAAAAGTGGAGATCAGCAGTGATTTGTATTTTTTGGATCGACCTTCTTTTGTACTCGTCGAGGGGGGAGAAGGGATGCTCTGTGCCCTTAAGAAAAAAATAGATTGGGTTTTAATCTACCAAACGCCTAAGCTCTCTACCAATAATTTAACCTATAATATCAATATGAATTTAAATTTTCTGCATCAAGCCAAAAAAGATGTAGATTTGCTGATATGGAGTAAAAGAATTGACTGAAAAACAACAAAAACAACAAAACATAGTTCACATGTTTAATGATATCGCTTCGACATATGACCTGGCCAACAGAGTACTAAGCTTTGGTATTGATAAGCAATGGCGCAAAAAAGGGTGTGATAAAGCTTATGAGCTTTTGGGAAAAAAAGAGTTGACACAAATAACAGATGTAGCCACCGGGACGGGCGATTTATTACTTTATTGGCGCGACAGGGCATCAAAGCATGGCATAAAGGTGAACAAATATATAGGTGTGGACCCGTCGGTAGGAATGCTTGAAGTTGCTAAAGAAAAAGTTGACTTTGCTGATTTTGTTGAGGGAAAAGCACAAGCGCTCCCCATTGAGAATGAGAGCACGGATATTATCTCCATATCGTACGGCATACGTAATGTTATAGACAGGGCAGAGGCACTTCAGGAGTTCAATCGTGCCCTAAAAACCGGCGGGATGGTTGTTATTTTGGAGTTTACCAAGCAGGAGAAAAGCGGATATATTTCCAAGACGGTGGATTTTTATATGAAAAAAATTCTTCCTGCCATAGGGGGATTTGTCTCTAAAAATTATGCTGCCTATCGTTATTTGCCAAACTCTATCGAAGGGTTTTTAACAACTCAAATGCTAGAAAAAGAGCTTCGTGAGGCAGGATTTGAGATGAAGTATACAAAATCTTTTTCTTTGGGAATTTCAACTCTTTTGGTTGCACAAAAAATATAAGAGATGATTGATGTTTTCATCTATGATGAGCGTAACCTCCCTCAATACTAAAATAAAATCTCTTTTAGAGGCCACATTTATGCATATCCTTGTAGAAGGAGAAGTGGCTTCTGTAACCTACCATACTTCAGGACATGTTTATTTTTCTATCAAAGATAAAGAAAGTGCTATTAAGTGTGTCATTTTCAAGTCAAATGCCAATAAGCTCAAATTTCGTATGGAAAATGGAATGCATATTGTGGTGGAAGGTTCAGTGGGAGTATATACTCCAAGAGGAGAGTATCAGTTTTATGCGGTGCATATAGAGCCTTATGGGCAGGGGGCTCTGGCTTTGGCCTATGAGCAGCTCAAAGAAAAACTTAAAGCCAAAGGGTATTTTGACAGTGCCCGGAAAAAACCGATCCCCAATACTATCCATAAAATCGCTTTGGTGACAGCCAAAGAAAGCGCGGCATTGTATGATATGCTTAAAATTATAGATAAACGGTGGGCGTTGGTTGAGGTGACGATAGTTGATACTTTGGTGCAGGGAGAATCCGCGGCTTCACAAATAGTAAGAGCCCTAAAATATGCCGATACACTAAATGTTGATGTGGTTATCCTCGGAAGGGGGGGCGGAAGCACAGAAGATCTTTGGTGTTTCAATAATGAAATTGTGGCTGATGCCCTCTACGGCATGAAAACCCCCGTTGTTAGTGCGGTAGGACACGAAGTAGATGTAATGATTAGCGATTTTGTGGCAGATTTGCGCGCACCCACCCCTAGTGCAGCGATTGAGATGATATTGCCCGATGCAAAAGAGATACTTTTTATGCTAGATGATTATGTTCAGCGATACAAACAGGCTCTTGAGCAAAAGTTGGAGCAAAAGAGACATTTGCTAAAGCATATTGAGGAAATGTTTCTGCGAAGTTCGCCTTCAAGATATCTGGGAGATTTCAGCGAAGATTTTAAGCGTCTTGAGAGAGAATTTTTTAGAGTGATATTATACAAAGTAGAGCGTGTCCAAAGCATGTTGCCTGAACTTAAAAAAAGTTTTATGCAGCATATGTATTTTGTTTTAAAGCAAAAAGAGCAACAGTATATCAGCCTGGGCAGGCAGTTAGAGATCAAAAATCCGACATTGCAGTGTAAAAAAGGGTGGGTGCAGCTTTCTCGTGAGGGAGAGCTGATTGAGCTTGAGAGTCTCATGGTCGATCAGCAATTCACTCTAGAAGATGCGAACGTCAAAATTGAAGCGGTATGTTTGAGTAAAAAGAAGTATCATTTGTAGGGCCGATACTAAATTTGAAAAATTTGCAGTTAGTTTTTGAAGGAATTTGAGTTGTGAAGATTTTACTTTTCAGAAGCATGATGCTTCTGAAAATGAAGGCTACATCATACCCGGCATTCCGCCCATATCAGGCATTGCAGGTCCGCGTGCAGGTTCCTCTTTGATATCAGAAACCGTTGCTTCAGTTGTAAGCAGTAAACTGGCTACGGAAGTAGCATTTTGAAGTGCAACGCGCGCTACTTTGAACGGATCAATGATCCCGGCTTCAAGCATATCGACATACTCGCCTGTTGCAGCATTGAATCCCAGATTGGCATCATTGCTGTTTGCGACTTTGTCTGCCACCACACCCGCATCAAATCCTGCATTTTGTGCAATTTGTTTCATAGGAGCAGATACTGCTCTAAGAATGATCTCGGCCCCTACTTGTTCGTCCCCTTCAAGAGAAAATTTAACTGCTTGACTTGCTTTGATAAAAGCAGCGCCGCCACCAATGACAATACCTTCTTCTACGGCTGCTTTAGTTGCAGAAAGTGCGTCATCCACTCTGTCTTTTTTCTCTTTCATTTCGGTTTCAGTAGCTGCACCCACCTTGATGACAGCTACACCCCCTGAAAGTTTTGCAAGTCTTTCTTGTAATTTTTCTTTATCATATTCGCTCGTCGTATTTGCGATTTGTATTTTAATCGCATTGACTCTTGCTTGAACAGCCTCTTTGTCACCTTTTCCGTCCACGATAACAGTATTATCTTTGTCGATAACCACTCTTGCGCAGTGACCAAGCTCTGCCAATGTTGCTTTATCAAGAGAAAGACCTAACTCTTCAGTAATAAGCGTTCCGCCTGTGAGCACCGCGATATCTTTAAGCATTTCTTTTTTTCTGTCTCCAAATCCCGGTGCTTTAACGGCAGCAATATTAAGTACACCCTTGAGTCTATTGAGTACCAATGTTGCAAGTGCTTCACCTTCAAGATCATCAGCGACAATCAGAAGAGGTCTTCCTGTTTGCTGAATTTTTTCAAGTACAGGGATAAGATCTTTAAGTGAAGTAACTTTTGTATCTGTGATCAAAAGAAGCGGATTTTCCATTTCACAAGTCATTTTGTCAGAGTTTGTCACAAAGTATGGCGAAAGATATCCTCTGTCAAACTGCATACCTTCAACCACTTCAAGATCGTCGTTGATGCCTTTTGCTTCTTCTACCGTGATAACGCCGTCTTTACCTACTTTATCCATAGCCTCAGCGATAAGATTTCCGATGGTTTTATCTGAATTTGCAGAGATAGTAGCTACTTGTGCAATCTCTTTTTTGTCTTTTACTTCTTTTGAAATCTTTTTGAGTTCTTCGATGATAGCAGCGCATGCTTTGTCCATCCCTCTTTTTACTTCGATAGGATTTGCACCTGCAGTAATGTTTCTTAGCCCTTCTTTAAAGATAGAATGCGCCAATACTGTAGCAGTCGTTGTGCCGTCACCTGCTTCATCTGCCGTGTTACTCGCAACCTCTTTAACCAATTGTGCACCCATGTTTTCAAGTGCATCTGAAAGTTCTATCTCTCTGGCTACACTCACTCCGTCTTTTGTAATATGCGGTGCACCGTAACTTTTTTGTATAAGTACATTTCGGCCTCTGGGCCCCATCGTTACCTTCACTGCGTCTGCGAGTTTACGCACTCCTTCATAAAGTCCGTTACGTGCTTTGTCTGAAAAAAATATCTCTTTTGCCATTTTTGTTCCTTTTATATTGTCTTAAATGTTTTTTTAGTTTAGGATTCCCAAGATATCGTCACTCTCCAAAATCAACAACTCTTGACCATCCATTGTGATTTCCGTGCCTTTAAATTTACCAAAAATGACTTTATCGCCTTCTTTGATTCCCTTTTTTGCAGCCTTTTCGGCTAGGGCAATGACTGTTCCCTGTAGAGGTTTCTCTTTTGCATTATCTGGGAGAATGATACCCGATGCCGTTGTTTTCTGTTCCTCTTCTCTTTTGATAAGAACACGTTTACCTAATGGTTTAAAGTTCATAAGTATCTCCTTTATAATAGTTTTATGAAGTGTATTCTAATGATTTTTAAAAAAAATGTCAACACCTTTTTTAAAATTATTTAAAATACTTTAGTCAATATGGCTAAAGTATTTTAATTAAAAATATATATTTTAATTTGTCGTAAAAAAATAGATAAAATAGTATTGACATTAAAGGTTAAATTTGATAGAATTTCGGCTCTTCATTAGTGGCAAGGTAGCTCAGCTGGTTAGAGCGCTGGTCTCATAAGCCGGAGGTCGGGGATTCGAGTTCCCCCCTTGCTACCATCTTTTTAAAAAACACAAAAACCTTTAAAATAGCGGTATATTGGGCTTTTAGTAGCTTGGCATATACATCATTTCTAACAAAATTTAATGGCGCTGCATCTCTTGCGCCTGTCAAAAAATCTTCATTTTTAACAAAAAATAACGACTTTTACTGCCGAGTTACTGCCGAGTTTTTAGAGCTAAAAACTTATTTTTTCCAGGCCTCTCCACTCCAATCATTTTTTAATAAATTTTCTGTTAAGCCCATACCAAAAAGCGTCTTTACTCCTTCTTTTATACAGGTGTGGGCTGACCAGAGTGTTTATATATTTAGAAGGGAGCATAAATGACAAAGATATTTTGTAAGATTTTTAGGCGGCGAGGAGTGATCGGCTCTGAAGTGAAAAGACCGGCACATTTAATCATCAGCCTAATGAGAGGAATCGGAAAATGAAACTGAAAATGCTTGAAAAGAAATTTACTTTTTCAGAGCTTGAAAAGGAATGTAAAAAGCAAGGATGGAGGATACCTTCGATCGAAGAACTCAAAGGAACTGTTAAACTGTCTACTTTTGTTTTTGTGAGTGACGATACAGGAGAAGAAAGCAGATGCTACATCTATGATGGTGAAAAAAAGCACAACGTAACAAAAGATATGCACTTGTATAGCAGCATTGTAATAAAAGAAAATTGTAAATGGCGCCAATCCGGCCCTGGGAAATTTCATGTGCAATGTGCCCACACCGTAATAAGTTATGCCGGCCAAAAAAATAATTATGCACCGCGTGATTTTAACTATTGCCCCTATTGCGGGAAAGAAATAGAGATTGTTTTGGTAGTGAAATAATTTATTTGGAAAATGAAAAATATAAGTAAAAGGATAAGTAATGAAACCAATCAAAGTGAGTGAAGCGAAAACAAAAATGTGCCCATTTATTTTAAATACTGGAGCCAATATTGACTGCAAATGTGGTGACTGTATGGCATGGGAATATACCAATACAGAAGATATAGCGGAATATCCTTATGCAAAACGAGGAGAAAGCAAAGAGGAGTACGATAAAAGGCTGGCAGACCTTGAGACAGAAATAAAGTCAAAGGGTTACACGATAACCAAAGATGATGCAGTAGGTCGTAAAGAATTGGATGAGGATGAAAAGTTAGGGTATTGTATAAGGCTAAAAACATGCCAATAACAAACGAGTCAAAAGAAGCACTAAAGAGCTCTGTAGATATCGTCGATGTGATAAGCGATTATATAGAGTTGAAAAAGAACGGGGCGAATTTTAAGGCGTGCTGTCCCTTTCATGGAGAAAAAACACCCTCTTTTGTGGTAAGTCCTTCCAAGCAGATCTACCACTGCTTTGGGTGCGGCGCCGGCGGCGATGTGTTCAAGTTCGTGCAGGAGATGGACAAGCTTGAGTTTACCGAGGCGGTAGAGAAGATCGCTTCGCGCTTCAACTTCACGCTGCACTATACCGACGACAACGGTGCGCGCAAGGACTACGACCGCACCATGGAGACTATGACGCGCTATTATGCGCAGCAGCTTCGCGAGGAGGATATGCGGTATCTTTCCGGCAGGGGCATGCACGCAAAAACGATGCGGGAGTGGGAGCTTGGCTATGCGCCTTCTACAAAAAAACAGATGCATGATCTCGGTGCGATGATGCTGCCGCCTGACGAGCTGCTGGAGCTTGGGATCACAGTGGAGAAGCAGGGGCGCATCAGCGCGAAATTCTGGGACCGCCTCATGTTCCCCATACGAGACCACCGGGGCAAGGCGGTGGGCTACAGCGGACGCACACTGCAACCAGGCGGCGTGCCAAAATACATGAACTCCCCGCAGACGCCGCTCTTTGACAAGTCGCGCATACTCTTTGGGTACGACAAGGCAAAAGAGCATATCTATGCAAAGAAGTTTGTCATCATCATGGAGGGGCAGCTGGACGTGATCCTCTCCCGTCAGTGCGGCATACAGACCGCCGTGGCGACGCAGGGAACGGCGCTGACGGAACACCACTTGCCGCTACTGTCAAAACCGAACGCAAAAGTGATACTCGCATACGACGGAGACAAAGCAGGGCGCGCTGCCGCGTTCAAGGCCGCTGTGATGCTGAGTACGAAAGGATTTGACGGTGGCGTGGTGTTGTTTCCTGAAGGAGAAGATGCTGCTTCCATGGTGGCGGCCGGAAAAGAAGAAGTTCTCAAACAGCTGCTCAAGAACAGAACAGACTTTGTGCGTTTCTGCCTTCAGTCGTATGCGTCCGGATACGATCTTGGAGAGCCGCACGGCAAAAGCCAGGCGCTAAAGGCATGCGTCGCATACCTAAAAAGTATCAAAAATGACATCATCGCGCAGGAGTATGTAGGGTTTCTTTCTTCGCTGCTGGGCATCGATAGGGTACACATCAGGATGGACGGCAGCGCAGCGCCTCCCGCATCTGTCTCTAGCGCAAAAGCAAGCGCAGAGGATCTGCTGCTGTACACGATGTATATGCGTCCGGGCATGGTGGATGCCGCTGTCGATGTAGCGGACGATGAAGTATGGAGTAACCAGACATGCTATCGTGCGCTGCTCTCAGGGGTACGAGACGAAGCGGTTTACGCGCCAGTCACTATGAAAGAGGGCTTGGCGGTGCTGGATGACAAACAGTTCTACGCGGTGCTGAGGGTGAAGCAGAAAAGCTACCTGCAAACGCTCAAAGCCAGACTACAGGCAAACGGAGCGGGTATCGATGAGATACTTGCGGTGAATGAGAGGATGAAAGGGTTGTGATATAATATTGTATCAAGAAGGAGGGCCAAAAAATGAAAAAGATTTTGATGATGATAGCGATAGCGACGGCAATACATGCAGAATATTTCAAGTTGATGGTGACAAGTTTCAATCCAAACCTGTACAGAACAGATGAAGGCATATACATAGAAACCAGAATGTGTGTGGTTGTAGGAAACGATATGGAAGCAGTATTAGACTATGAGTCGTACCGTGGCATATACGGCAATACGATAAGGTTTGTATCCGGCGAAGAGTGCGATGTCGTCAGAGTGTTTAGGTAGAGATGTTGGAGGTGACGGATGATAAGTGAAGCTTGTTTTTGGGAGAAGGTGACGGGGGCTGTAATGCTTCCGATTAAGATACTTTGGGCGTTGATCGTTTCCGGTCTAATCGTGGCAGGGTTTATACTTTGGTGGGGGTTTCTGTTTGGCTCGGTAATCGCCATAGTGCTTGTGCTAATATTTGATGCAAGCTTGCTGTTTCTTCCACTATATATTTCTGTGCTTTATGTCCCACTGATCCCCAGCGATAAAGAAAGTATTTGTGAAAAAGAGAAACGACTCAAAAGAAAAATCATTGTGAAAAATACAATCAAAGAAGAAGATGAAGCTTGGATGGAATTTTTACATTTTTTTTCAAAGCAAATAGACAAAACGCCATCTTCACTACAGGGGTCAATAGAACTGCTTAATTTTAATAAGGGAAAGTTCACCGTAGAGGTAAAGAATGAAGTTGGCGAGGAGATGGAAAACTCTCTATGTGAGGCGTTCTCAAAATATTTTACAGCCGATGCAACGCTGAAAATAGTTAGATTTTAAAAGAGAAAGGATTCAAATGAATGACAAGATTGAAGAACAAAAGCCGCCGTACGGCGGTAATATCGTCAAGGATACGGCTAAAGAGCTGGGGATGACGCAGAAGGAGTTGGCAGCATATATGGGAGTAGGGGAAAACACTATTGGAAATTGGTCAAGAGGTGTTGTGGATACTCCAGAATGGGCAATAAAGATGTTTAATCTTCTTAAAATAGAGAAAAAATTCAACACAATAAAACAAATAATTGGTGATGAACTTAACAAATAAACACCAATATTGTGTTTTTATCCTTGACAATAACACCAAAATTGTGTTAATATCCTTTTTAAGTCACCATGATGGTGATAACCTACTCAAAAGGATATACAATGTCAGTAAAACAACTCGCACAATTCGCACTAAGCCACGGCTTTAAAACAGCACTTTTCTCTACCTTTGTACTTGTATGGGATGCAGACGGTTCTTGTGTCGCTACAGATCTGCATGGCCTTAAAGCATGGATGGGGTACTAAGATGCATGAGATCGTACACATCAACAACACCGATGTGGTGTTTGAAGTCGTAAGCGGCAACGTCTTTGCAAACAGCCTGCAGATCGCGGACGTATTTGAAAAAAATCACAAAGAAGTCATGCGTGCCATGCGCAACCAGCCGGACGATGAATTTGCTCGGCGCAATTTTGCGCAGTCCTCCTATATCAATCAACAAAACAAACAACAACCGATGTATCAAATGACCCGCGACGGGTTTTCGCTCATTGTCATGGGCTTCACCGGGCAGAAAGCAAGAGAGTGGAAGATACAGTTCATCAAAGCGTTCAATCTCATGGAAGAGAAGCTTCGCAGCGGAGCATCTGCCGCGCTCCCGGACATGACAGAGATGAACAGGCGTATGCTCGACATTCAGGCACGGGTGCACCATCTGTACGAAGACCGGGAGACCCTGAGAGAGCAGCTCTCCAAAAACGATAGCAGGCTGCAAAGATCAGATATCCTTATGAACCGCATGGCGGAGAAGCTCGGCGATATGCCTATGGGTTTTGGCGATATGAAGTACGTGCGGGAGATGATACAGAAGCACGGCAGGAAACTGGCTGACAGGTACGGGGTAGGCATGGAAACTACGGTCCCGGCAATCTATATAGCGATACGCAAGCGTTTTGCAGTGGAGAGCTACCACGAAGTGCCTCACAGCAGCTTCTTTGAGCTGCTTGGTTTTATCGAAACTATTACATTATAGGAGAAAAGTATGAAAGAAGAACTACAACAAAATATCGACGCTATCGTCAATTCCGTGCAGTATCTAAAAGATGTTAACGACCTTTTTATCAAAGAGCATGTCAATGTCGCCTTATACGACATCCTCGCGCCGATGCTTGAGAATATAGACCACTGCACACATAATTTACAGGCCATGATACGTTCTGCGTAAGCCCGCGCCAATCAGGCGCTGCTCGCAGGCAATGCATCGTTATACTGCTCCAAAATAACTTCTGCAATACAAAACAAGCCATAAATGCCAAAATAAGCGCGAAATACATCTTTGCCTTGCCCCGTGATATGGATGAATCGTTTTAACGCTTAATTTTCGATGCCACACTACTCAGATAGCTAGCAATCCAATTACAAAACTACCCAAACCATCCTTCAGCCCTACCGCCCCTTTTCGCGATTTTTTAAGCCTATCGGCTTGATTTCTATCTTTTGTGTTAGAGATCTTGTTTTTTAGTATTGTTTTTGGGGGGATGCCTTGAATTTTTGGGAATTGGGAAATATGCGGCGCAGGCGCGTGCAGGTGTGAACAAGTGGAGTGCAGCGTCAGATATTCACATATGCCAATTTGTCGGGATCGCAAAAAAGCGAAGCTTCCTTACTGTCTCGGCTGATTATCGGCGCCAAATTTTAGGACGCAGGCTGAACAAGCCGGCACGCTTTAGGCTTAAACACACGTGTATATCGATGTTTTCTTATTTCTGTTATTGTCGGTCGGCAGTATTTCGGCAGTATTTCACTAAAAAACAGGGGACATCACAATGCATGCCGGCGCCATGGATGCATCTGTTTGCTCCTGGAGTACGGGCAAATCAGCAGACTTATTTTGAGGGGGGGGTGAGTCCCAGTCAGGCGGCAGATCACGGAGGGACAGCCGTGCAAATACAGGTTGCTGCACTGTTTTTGGCAATGCTTTTTTATCCTCTTCCTGCCATGGCCGGCATGCCTAAACCTATAAAAAATCGCGAAGGGGGGGGTCGGCTTGGCGGCGCAATAAAAACTATATAAAATCACTCAAAAAAAATAAAAAATACTTCAAAAACCTTGACAAACACTTCAAAACAAAGTAGAATTAAGCTATCATTTTACGAAAGGAGAGGCCATGGAAAAAACACCGTTTGATCGTATCGAAGAAGAGTTTGCTGCGGGCAGCCTTCCAAAATTATGCGAAGATCATCTTCATGTTCCGCTCAGGACCTATGAGAACTGGAAATATCGGGGGGAAATCAGCAAAAAAGGGATCAAGGCGATCTCTGAAAATACAGGCTTGAGCGCTGCATGGATCGAATACGGCATCGGCGAAAAGTATATAAAGGAAGCAGTATGAGCCGGGATGAAACCAAACCAAGGCCGTATATTATACTCCCGCATTTTATCTACTCGTCAAACATGGGATGTGTGGGGCAGCGAATCTGCGGAATCATCTACGGACTTTCATCAGAATATGGGTTCTGCACCGCAAAGGATGAATATATCGGCAGTCTGCTATGTATGAGTCCAGGTGCTGTAAGACGGCAGATACAGCAACTGACCAAAGACTTATATATCAGAAATATAGGAAGTGTCCAGCACAGAAAACTTGTTCTAAACTACATAGATAATGCGGACACAAAAGAACTTATGGAGTGTTCGACCCAAACACGAAAAAATTTCGCGAAAGTGTCTGAAATACGAAAAAATTTCGCGCAAACACGAAAAAATTTCGCGTATCTACCTATTATATATAAAATTAATAATAATATTGGTCATTTTAAGACAAATGACCTGAATGCTATCGATGAAAAACAAGCTTTTCAGATGCTATTTGATCTCTTCTGGGATATGTACGGCAACAAACAAAAAAAAGCAGAGACACAAACTGTTTTCAAAAAGCTCAGCGAAGAGGATATCGTTGCTTTGATCGCCTCCCTCCCTTACGTCAATGAATTTCACGACAAGACAAACAAAACCGCTTTCGTACCCCAAAAGCCTCATCCTACTACTTTTTTACGCGGCAGACGTTGGGAAGACGAATGCTATGCTTTAAAAAAAATCGAAAAAAAGGGGGCCGCGGATGCAGTAACGGCAGACGAAGGATCTCTGGCGGAGAGCTTGGAAAGATTTAGGAAAATCAGCGACGGTGAAGCGGTGACGCTTGAAGATGCAGATATATCTGTTTTGGCAGCATTGGGCATCTCTGTATCCAGCGCGGCTGAAGAGATCAACATCGACGGCATGAAAGTGTTTGCAAGCAGAGTGCGCGCCGTGTGGGATGCTATCGGGAAGGGTGAAAAAAAATGAAACAGAAAGAAACTTTCCTTTCTTTGGGTGAAGTCGCGCGACAGTACGGCTTCAGCAAAGACTATTTTGCAAGAATGAAGCACACAAATCCAAAAAAATATGCATATATCGCCTCTTTGGATGATGATTTTTTTATCGCGTTTGGGAAATTCAAACACGAATATGAATCGCTCTTTTACGCGCTGGAAAAAATGTTTTTTGATCTGGAACAAAAAAGAAAAATCTATCAATTTTCTCAGATCTTGCACAAAAAAGGATTTTTCAAGCACACAAATTCATATGTTACCGGTGTGCAAAAATTGGTTTTCAAGGCTGATCAAAAGTTTAACTTTGGTGTGTTTGTGAAATATAAAAATATTTTAAATGTGTTTGAGGAAGTGAAAAATGAGATTTGAGACTGTTTTGGCCGGTTTGTATGCGGCAGCGATGCTTTATGTGCTGTACGGCAGTGCCGTAGTGATTTTAAACTAAAGGAGTGATGGATGGAAAAAATGAAGAATACGAGAATGATGTACCGCGCGATGGCTGCAGGATGCAAGACGGCTGCGGATCTTGCGCGATACATCAATCGATAGGGAGGAAAGGCGATGCAGGTGTGGGACAACCAAAAAAGCGCAAAAGATAATTTTGATGCGCTGAAACGTCTTGAGGGGATAACGGCAAAAGATATTGCCGCAGCCGCAGACACGAGCACAAATGCAGTGAATGTGTATGTGGCCAACGGGTTTTTGTCCCGTTCAGGGAATGAAACAGAAGATGCAAAAAAAATCAAAGCGGCTCTTGCGCAGTATTTTATGGGCGGCATACCAAAAAACTTGGGCTTAAAAAAAGAAAGCGTTGACCTTTTTGATCTCTACGGCTGCAGAGGGTGCAACTACAGGATGCGCAGCGAGCCTGGATGCGCAAAATTTTCTCTCACAAAAGAGGAGATCAACGGCGGCGCATACATAGAGACGCTCACGGAAGGATCCTTTGAATTGAGCGCAAAACAGCGCTGTCCGTATGCAGTCAAAAAAAGAGACGAAACATGAAAGGTATCAATAAAAAAAGTTTCTGGGGAGACCATGCGCGCCCATACCGCCCTGCAACAATGACGTTGCGAATTAATAAGGCAAACAAGAATAGGCCAAGAGGCACGGTCCGCGAGATTGTGTACCTGGATAGAGTTGAAATAGCAGTGTGGAGATGAGAATGAAGGTGATGAGCAAAGAGGAAGTTGTGGCAAAAATCAAGAAAATAGCGTATATGAGCAAAGAGGATGTTTTGGCCTACAGAGTAAAGGTGTCGGTAGCGAATATCGATGCCAAGGCAAAAAAGTTTTTGTTTAGGGCGTGCGATGCGGCGGCCGCTTCTTATGCAAAATGTGATGCCATGGTGCAAAATGGGGAGATTGATATGGGAGAAATACAATGATCGAGGAACAATGTGTGTACTGTAAACACAGTGATGTCATCATCGGCGATGACGGAGAGTTTGATGATGATTTTTTGTGGTGCAAAAAGATAAACATTTGTGTTCGCGATATTGATCGCTGCGACCACTTTTGTGAAAATAAACAAGTGGCAAAGGAGGCGAAATGGTAAACGGCCCGCTTAATATAATTTTGCACCAACGCTATATCAACCATGCAGAAAAAAGAGAAGAGACTCTCATGGAGGTGTATGGCGCTATGGTGATAACGGATTTCGGTATGGTCAATATGGACTATTTTCGTTCTAACTATACGATCAAGGGATATGATGATGCAAAGCAAAAAACACAGTCATTTTGAGGTCATAGCCAACAGTGCGCTTGGCATCGTGATAGGATGGTGCCTTGTGTACTTTGCGTTTCCGTACATCGGCATAAAAACGACTGTGTCCCAGGCTTCCGCTTCGTCAGTGATTTTTTTTGTTGCTTCTTATGTGCGGTCGTACTATGTGAGACGTACGTTTGTATGGATGTATGCAAGAGGGCGGTTGAGATGAAGGAGCAGTGGATCGGAGCGAAAGAGTTTGCATCAATCACGGGATGCAGCGTGTCTGCCGTGTATAGCCGCATCAGTCTTACTCAAAATACAGACCCGTACTATAACAAAAAATATAAAAAAGACGGCGGCCGAAGGCTTGTAAATCTCGCATATTTCCGCCGGCGAGAGCAAGCTGCTGATGAGATGCAGGGCAGATTTGAATCGGCATATTTTGCATTGCTTGAAAAGTACGGCAATGAGCACGCGCTGGCAAGAGCTGTTGCAGATGATCTAGGCATGACGGCCAATGCGGTGAATATGTATTTTAAAACCTGTTTTGTTGTTACGCGTTTGGGTGCGGTAAAGAAAAGGCTGAAATATATCGAAGCAATGGAAAAAATATTGGAGGAGAAATAATGAGTTGGGCAGTAGGGTTTGATGAGCATTGGGGCAGAGATGTAGGATATGGCGTTCCTGCTATATGTGACCATCCAGATTGCAAAAAGAAGATAGATAGAGGATTGAGTTATGTTTGCGGCGGAGATCCTTACGGCGGAGAGCATGGATGTGGTTTGTTTTTCTGTGAAGAGCATTTCCATATCGTCGCAACATCAGATTCGTCAAAATTTGTATGCGAAAGATGTGCTAAAAATGAACAACCATTTTTCCCAAAACATGATACTAAAGAGTGGATAAAATGGAAACTTGAAGATTTGAGCTGGAAAAAATGGAGAGATGAAAACCCAGAAAAAGTTGAGAAAATGAAGAATTATTTGTCGAAGTAACGACAAAATCAAAAGGACGAACATGTACAACAAAGTTATTTTGGCAGGAAACCTTACCAGAGATATAGAGATCAGGTACACCCAAGGCGGTTCGGTTATTGGAAGTACGGGCATTGCAGTCAGTAGAAAATTCAAATCGCAAACGGGAGAACAAAAAGAAGAGACAACCTTTGTTGATCTTACCTTTTTCGGAAGAACTGCCGAAATAGCCAACCAGTATCTGCATAAGGGAGGCAAAGTTTTAGTAGATGGAAGATTAAAGCTTGACCAGTGGACAGCACAGGACGGCACAAAAAGAAGCAAACACTCCGTGATCGTAGAAAACCTGCAAATGATTGGCTGCAGAGACGATACGCAGACCAATAGCGGATACGGAAATGCAAAGGCGGAAGAACAGTATGATGCGGAAAGCCGGTTAGCCACTGCTCCCAACGGTGCGCCTGTGGTGTTGGATGAGCCTAATGATGAGATACCGTTTTAGAGAGAAAGGAAGGAATCAGTATGAGTAAATCGCAGTATGATATCAATGCGCTTGCCGATATAGACACGGAGCGTTCTTTGCTTCGCGCGCTGATGGAGTTTGACACGGATGAGACGGTTATGGCCCTTGTGAAGCTGAAAGAGCAGCATTTTTTTGATGAGAATCATGGGCGTATTTTCGCCTGTCTTAAAGAGCTTGAAAGCAGGGGGTATAATCTTGAACCTCAGACGGTCCATGCCGAGTTGATGCGAGAACATACGCTGCTGGTTGAGACGCTAAAGCTCATCATGCTTTCAGAGCCTGTTGCAGCAGTGCTGTTTGCCGTGGACGCACTTGAGGAGTGGAGTAAAAAAAGAGAGCTGCATCGCGGGTTTCTGCTAGGCCTTCAAGGGCTTCACGGCGGAGACAGTTCGCTGCTGTGTGCTAACAGCATAGCCAAGGTTGCCGACGAGGTGAGTATCTCAAGCGTGGACAGTTTTACTTCGTATGCAGCGCTCAAGGCAAAGATAGAAAAAGAGCCGCCTGTCCCGAAGATACCGACCGGAATACCGCTTATCGATGTCAAACTAAAAGGCGGCATAGAGTACGGGCAGCTGATCGGAATCATGGGTGATCCTGAGGCAGGCAAGACGGTCATTATGACGCAGATACTCAAGCATATCTCTTCGATGGGGCATGAGACGCTGTTCTTTAACTTTGAGTTTCACTACAGAAGCTTCGTAGAGCAAAACCGTCTCAACGAAGACCGTTTCAGCGTTGAAAAGTTTTTGATGGAAATGGACAATAACGACATTTTGGACCTTGAAGCAAAAATCAAGATCTTTGCGAAGCGCGGCGGCCGTGTCGTGGGGATAGACTCTCAGATGATGATCACGAATATCCGCAATAACGGCACAAGCTCGGAGCGAGAGACGGAAAAATTTTTTCTCCTTCAAAGGCTGGCGATCAAGTACGGCCTCATCATCATGCTGATCGCTCAACAGGGCAAAGAAGACAGCAGAAGCAGCACAGTAACGCCGATGGGAAGCAAAAACGCCGCGCACGCGCTGCATCAAATCTGGTACATTAAAAAGCCCAAGCTTGAGTTTGACGATGACGGAAACGACGAAAGAAAAGGTTCCAGGGAAATCGTGTGTTACAAAAACAAACAGACGGGGGTACACTTTAGCAAGCCCATCCAGCTGGACCCTCGCAGACTTGAGTTTAGAGGGGTGCAGTTTGATGAAGATGACCACAGAAGCAACAGAAGTGTTGGAAGCGGCAGGCCGAAGAAAAACGCCGATGAATTTGACGTGCAATATGTAGAGTATGTGATGGAGGATGCCAAAGGTGTGCAAACCGGCTTTGATCCGTCTCAACTAGATATGCCTTTGCTCTAAAAGGAAAGAAGATGAGCATCACAAAAACAGCCGGCAAAGAGCTGCAGCGCAGAAACATACGCAATGAGATCATCCGCAGAGGTGAGAACGGAGAGTCGTTTTTGCTGTACATGGAGACGGTATTTGAATTTCACTATAAAAAAACGTATGTGAGAACCTGGTGGGACGAGCAGCTGGCTCAAGCACTCATGGATGTGTTTCACGGTGTGATAGACAGGCTTGTCGTCTCCATGCCGCCGCGGCACGGAAAAACAGAAAGGGTCGTTCGGATGTTCGGTTCGTATATCCAAGGGCTTCGTTCCTCCCTTAAAATACAGTACGGTACCTATTCGGGTACGCTTTCTGTGTTGACTGCGGTGGATACGAAAGACATCATGGAAAGCGAGATCTACCGCGAAATTTTCCCTGAAGTGGCTTTTAACCCTAAGCTCAATCTCAAAGAGCATTGGAAGCTTACTGCGGGCGGAGAATTTCTCGCCACTTCCGTAGGAGGTTCCAATACCGGTATCGGTGCGGATATATTTTTCGGCGATGACCTTTTAAAAGCTGCGGATGCAGACTCTAAGGCACGCCGCGATGAAGCGTACAACTTTTACAACTCTTCAGTGCTTACAAGGCTTGAGGGGCTCAAAGCGGTGATACTTATCATGCAGAGGCTGCATGAAGACGATCCGGCCGGGCGCGTCATCAAGCTTGGGGGACTTGCTGAGCATGGCGGGCTTTGGCATGAGCTTAGGTACCCTATCATCAACGAAAAACGTGAGGTGTACAAGTACCGAAACACGCAGGTGATACGCGAACCGTTTACGCCTCTTGACCCTGTCAGGTACGGGCTTGACTTTATCGAACAGCAAAAAAAAGAGATGAGCAAAGTAGAGTTTAAGCGGCAATATATGCAAGATGCCGAAGTGAGCGAAGCGGGGCATTTTAAGAGGGAGGACTTTGTCTATGTGTCTGATGCAGATCTTCCTGAGATGTACCGATATATCCTTGTGGACCCCGCAGAGAGCGAAGAAGCAAGCGCGGATGACCGCGGCATCCCGGTAGTGGGGAAATGGACGGATGCCAGCGAGATCGTCAAAACCGTCGTGCTGGACGGCAAATACGGAAAATGGGATGTATACGGAACGGCAGAGCAGATCATCAGCTTGATGCTGAAGTATCCTGATGCGCCTGTGCTGATCGAGGGGGCCGGCGGGGGACTGTCTTTGGTAAAGGTGCTAAGAAGAGAGATGCTTGTCTATAACGCCAAAGCTCAGGCGCAAGGAAAACCGCAGGTGTCTAATGGCATTACCGTGTTTAAGCCGGACAATCAGTCAAGCAAAAATGAGGGCATCAAGCTGATGACAGCGCCGATGGAACATCATACGCTTGTATTTTACAAGTTTATGGATACGGCGTTTATGGAACAGATGGAAAAAGAGTTTCTTAAATTTAATCCAGAACGTAAAAGCAATACAGACAACATCATAGACCCGATCAGCAAATCCTACATACTGCCGCAGTGTACGGCTAAAAAAAACCTTCCGCTAAAGCCTGAACAGGTGCAGCGCCGCAAGAAAAAAGGCAAAAACGGCGGGTGGAGCAAAATCTAAAAAAGGAGGCAAGGCAATGGCAATAGGCGACGATATGGAAATACGTGTGAGGATGTACTATGAGACGCATGATCTCTCTACGGCTAAGGTCGAGGAGTATTTTACCTCGATAGGGCATGCGCAGATAAAGAGAAAAACGATGGAGTCCTGGATGCAGCGGGATAAAAAAGCGGGCATACCTTGGATAAAGAACAGGTACGCTACCTTGGATGAGGCTTTTGAGTCGCTTGTTGATATCGGAGTGCTGGGGAGCGTAGAGGATAAGGCCAAAGGCATCCTGAAAGAGTCATTGACAAAAGAGCATGGCGCTGTGCTTAATGCGGACGTGATAGAGGATATGGCGCAAGAGGGTGCCAGGCAGATGGTGTATCGTACGCTGAACAAATATTCGCTGGGAGAGAAAATGGCTAAAAACCTTGAGAGGGCAGAGACTATCGTCCTTAGAGCGACAACGATGGGCAATGTCGCCACGTTTCACAGGATGCTGATCGATACGCATCAGGCGGTGCACGGCAAGACAACCAATATAGGGCTGCAAAACCCTAACAGCCAATCGCTCAGCGAAGAGGAGATAAAAACAAAAAGCACTGAAGAGCTGAGATCGATGCTTGAGGAGGGATTGAGATGATACGAAAAGCAAAAAGATGGGGCGCAACCAGATGCCTAAGGGATATCGACCATAAGTTTTGGAGGGACGACAATGAGCACAAGCGCGTCTATGTGCCGGAATTTAACATGCTTAAAAGCGATCTTGCTTATCTGCACGGGCTTGCAAGACGAAAAAAAACAAGCCATAGCGCTGTGATAGAACAGATGATCGATCGCCGGCTGCTCATCGGATGGGATATCATGCGGTGCTATACTTTATGCGGCCGCCCTAGAAAACACAGTACGATATTGCTGTGTGATCAGAAAGTTTCACGAAGAAAATATATGATGCACCCCTCTACGCTTGCTATCGTCAACAAAATCAAAGAGGGCTACGGTATTTCGTATTCTGTTTTTTTTGAGCGGCTGCTTGCAGAGTACAAGGAAAGTTTTCCGATCACAATCTAAACTTCCCCCCCTTTTTCTTTGCAAAAAAATATATCTATACTTACAAAACGAATATCTTGAAAAGGAGCAACAATGCCAATGCCAGAAAAAAAAGGCATGCGTAAACCGGTGACCAGAGAAGATCTTGATCGTTCAAAAATGCAGGTGAATAAAGATCAAGCCAGATATGAGGTGATGAAAAATGACTTTGAGTCGTTTCGGGCTTCCAGAGAAGAAGACTTTAAGAAGAATATAAAGTCCATCGTCTCCGAAGAGGATATGGATGCGATAGAGCTCGGCGGCGATCCGCTGAAGATCTATGAGATCATCAAAAAATATGAGCAGGAGTATATCTCGGATAAGATCGAAGAAAAAAGAGAAGATCTTGAAGCGTTTGAAGAGCAGCTGCATAAAAATACGGCGCTTGTAGAACAGCTTGAGATCGAGGCGCAGTTTTTGGAAGAAAATCCTGACTTGGATTTTGAAGGGCTGATCGACTTGCTTGAGAGCGGACTGAGCCCGAAAGAAAAGCAAACGCTCATGGAAGCTTCCGGCGGAGACAGTATGGAATTCTTGAAGCTTGCGAAAGAAAGGCTTGGAGGAGCCGCAAAAGGAGATACCGGCAAAGAAAAAGAAGAGGATCCTATGCGCCTGCCTACCGACTTGAGTTTTGCAGCCGGAGAGACAGGAGATGTGGACGGCGGAACGGAAGGGCAGGATGACAATGAGTACCTGGCTTCGATAGGACTTGCATGATGGATAACACAACTAGAACAGAAGAGAAAAGATGGGCACTTGAAAGGGATCTTGACGTACTGAGACGTGCCATAGGGATCGCAAAAGACAAAAAAAGGCTCAAAGAGGTACAAGACTTCGCCAAAGAAAGAAAAGCGGAACTTGAGATGATAGAGGATGCCGGCTATCTTGAAAAGATAGGGCTAAAATAGATAAAAACAAAGAGTAAAGGATAATATAATGTCAGCATTGATTACGGCAAGCGCCTTCGCGGAAAAAGACCCGAAGGTATTGGTAGGACACGCAAAAGAGGTGATGGTCGCAGCAACGAGAGCTTCTGCTTTTTCTTCGTTGAGAGGAACAGATGATAACTCGATCATCAAAACACAGCTCGAAGACGGAAAGAGCACGATCGTAACGATGAGTATGGTCGCGCCTCTGAGAACGCTCGGCGTAAGAGGCAATACGTCACTTGATAATACAGAAGGCAAGATCAAGCGTATGTTCATGGATGTTCGCGGGAATGTCATCGCGGAAAGCGACATCTCTCAAAACAAAAAACTTTTGTCACGATCAAGCTGGCAGACATTTAGACGAGACGCGAAGAATGGATTGGCTGAGTGGAGAAAATGGCTTACTGATTGCGAAATTTTCTCCAAACTGTCACGCGACTGTACAAAAATCACCGTAGTTCAGGCAGACGGAACAGTCTCTGAAAATCCTGCTGATCTGGCACCCGGCGATACCTTCGGCGCGGCCCATCTTGATGCGGCGTACAGCAGAGCCAAAAACGGATATACAGACGCTGCGGATAAAAGACACCCAAAAATGAAACCGTACCGTGTTGAGATGGGGCAGGTCAAGGGGCAAACCACTGAAGTAGAGGTTTTTGTGATGCTTCTGGGGACTGCTTCGATCGAAGCACTTGGGCAAGACCCGTTGTATCTTGAGAAGGTCAAAGAGCTTTCCGATGCGGATAAAGAGAAATTGCCTTTTGCCGGAGGCATCGGGCTGTACGATAACAAAATGGTGATCGTAGACAAGGGAACATGGAATGAAGAAGACCCAGGTATCGTAAGATCTGACACTGCAGACTGGACGGATATCAACGGCCAGACGATCGGCGGGTTTAGCCAGTATGCAGGTACGGGCGTGGCGACAGAAGTGAACCTCCTTTTGGGCGCAGGCGCAGGGATGGAACCGTTCCAGGCGGTTCCGGACTACGGTGAAGACGGCACAACCATCGACAGCGGCAGAAAACTGAAAGTGTATGTTGACCAGTTCTGGGGATTTGAAAAATTCCGGCCTCAAGGTAAAACAGCAGAAGAGCAGGCGCTTGCATGGCATGATGAGGATTATGGCGTGCAAGCAGTTATCGCGGCAGTCGTATAAAAGGAGAGATGATGGCAGTCTATACTCCAGGTATGCTTGCTGTTGAATATGTGGGGGGTTTCCCCTACGTTGTAAGGGAAGTAAAATATGCGCGGTTTGAGCCGTCCGTCACGCTCGAAGAAGGGGATATCATTTTCCTTCCTATGCTGTCTGCCATGATGCTGTTGAGGCGAAAACATCGTCTTTTCCGGCCGGCAACAGGTAAGCCGTTCTTCAACTCAGATGCAGCTGAAATCACGAAAGAGAACATCATGGACGTTACCACGGTGAGTGATGAGATGATCATGGGAGACCAACCTGAAGGAGAAACCTTCTTTGAAGAAGATGCAGCTGAAATCACGAAAGAGAACATCATGGACGTTACCACGGTGAGTGATGAGATGATCATGGGAGACCAACCTGAAGGAGAAACCTTCTTTGAAGAAGATGTAGCTGAAATCACGAAAGAGAACATCATGGACGTTACCACGGTGAGTGATGAGATGATCAGGGCGGCGTGCCGATCGTACGGCATCAAGACAGGCAAAAAGACGAGAAACGACCTTGTCGCGCTTTTGCTTCCTTTTCTTGAAAAATAAGCTATGGCTTCCGCCATAGCGTTTGGATGTTTTTCTCATGGTATCAAGTGTCTTCCTCGCGTTGCGAGTGTTTTGATGCCATGGCAAAGATATACCCAAAAGGAGACACATGATAGACGTAAGTATGCTGACCCTTTCCATCCGAACCAAGATAGGCGATACGGACGCGGCAAAATACCGTTTCAGCGATATGCAGATCATCGATGCGGTTAATGCCGCGCTCGATGAGTTGAGCGAAGGGCTGCTATGGTCTGTACGTACCTGGGTGATACCGTGCAAGGACGGTGTGGGAAGGTATGCGCTTCCGGATGATTTTCTGCGCCCTGTGTATGCTTCCTTCAACGGAAAAATCATCAAAGAGATAGAAAGCCTTGAACATCGCGCGATCTCTGACAACTTCAGCACCGGCATAGCGTATGACAACCGTACGCTGCATCTCTTTCCTGAGGAATCTATCCGTGCTTCTGATACAGTAGAGCTATATTACAACAACTATGAGAACATAAATGACAAGAGCGATACTCTCGACCTCCCAAACGGATACAAGCTGGTGATAGAGTACTATGTGCTGCATCTTTTGTATCAAAATCCCATAGCCAACAATCATATGCAAAAGAGCGCCGAAGCGCTGCAGCTGTTTGAGCGACGCCTGGAGAAGATCAAGGGTATCACTCGCGCGAATGTGCAGAGCAAAAGGGTGAGAAGCCCGTACAATAAAGTATAACAGGAGTGCAATATGGCGTATGATGTGAGTATGTTTATGGCTGACGTAGAGACAATCTCTGATGAGCTTCGCGAAAACAGCATCTATAAAGATGCCAAAGAGAGCATCGAAAAAGCAATGGATAATGTAGAAATCTCCAGTGAAGAGAAAAAGAAACTTCTTTCAGGGTATCTGCAAAATTTCAGCATTCCTGCGCTGCAGATGGCATTTGACGCTGCAAGCAAGATCAAGCTGCTAGAGCATGAAATAGAAAAAGCGGCTTTTGAAAAGCTTCGCGTGCTTGCAGACATCAAAAAGAATTACGGCTTTGGTAATGCATCGGCTGAAGCAGGTCTGGGTGAAGATACGAAAGACGGCCTGGTCGATGAGCAGAAAGCAGGGTTTTTTAAAGATCAAATCTATAAACTGGCCAAGACGCTCTCAGAAAACTCCTACATGCTAGCGCAAAACGACGTCCCGACACCGGAATGGATGGCGGATGCAATCAAGCTTTGCTCTGAATTTCTCTCTGCGGGCAAAATCGATATAACAGTGGACAGAACCCTGCCGGAAACTGTTACCACGGTGACGTATAATGCTAATGCTACTACCCCTAACGGGCTAGACGTGTAACGATGGCGGCGATCCGGCTCAACACGTATGACGGTTCGCTTGATCTTGGCGAAAACATGCGCGCAAACTTTTTGGCAGACCGTCTGGCTAAAAACAGATGGGGCAAAAAATTTGCCAGACTGTACACAAGGCATATGGGCGCAAAAAGCATCGGCGGAATTGACGTGGTGGGGACGTACGACTACACTAAAGGAATGCGTGCGATCACGACAACGCTGGATGATGCGTGGGAAGAGCTTGACCGAGCGGAAACATTTAAGAGTATGCTTCAGGAGAATCTTTCTGTCAATATAGCTGGAACATGGCATGTCGCCGGAGCGCTGAAACACAGTTTTTTCTCTGTGCTTGCAGAACAGAGCGATACCTCTTCGTTGTTTTATACCCCTGTCGTCAATGTGACGGGGCTTCGTATTTCTTTGAGCATAGAAACGGACGGGGGAGACGGAAGACGAGTGTCATACTTCCATACCACCGGAAACAGTGATACCAGTGCGAGCATCCTTGAGCCGCTCGAAGAAGCCGATGATACCTGCGGGGTGTATCTGTATGACAATACGGCAACGCCGTACGGGCATTATGACGGCGGGCTGAAAGGCGGCACGACACATGACAACGTGCTTAGCAGTTACGGCATAGAAGATACGGCAAACCCTGCATTTGCAGCAAACCAGGAAGATAGGTTTGCTGCGATATGGAGCGAACTGGAATACTATGGCGGGATGATCGCGAAGCTGCGCCTGCCTGAACATGAAGAATACACACTTCCGCCGCCGTTTTCTGTCGTGATAGGGCTTGGTCAGCTATTTGACTATCTTGACAAGCGCATAGAGACGCTAAACGAGACGATCGAGACGCTAGAAAACGATGACGGCAGGAAGGGCGAGGATATCGAGCTGCTTGAGCATCTCGGCGTCGCCGATACCCTCAGCGAAAACATCAGCGACCCAGGCGAGATCAAGTATATCTGGTTTGAGTTTTTCAAGAAAGATGTAGAGATACAGTATGTATACAATATGGACACGCAAACCTATGAGCCTGATCCTAGCTCTCCGTGGTGGGAAGCCGAAGAGTTTGACGAGATACGCAAGCATGTGAAGAATTTCCATGAGTATTGCGTTTTGGATGTCAGCATCGGTGCAACCGTGTATGTCAAGAAGGAAGTGCTTTCGCTTGCGGGGTGGAAGATATTTTGGTTTGTTTCTGCGTTTTTGGGTACGGATGCCAAAGCGAAGGACAAATCGTTTTTTGAGAAGCTGCTGAGTTTTGTGCTGCTGGTCGTAGCAATCGTACTGACGGTACTCTCAAACAACCCGATGTGGCTCAAAGTGCTGCTCGTGACTACCACCGTGATGGGATATATGGGGGTATTGACTCCTGAGCTTGCGCTGGCTGTTGCTATCATCAGTTTCGGGTACGGACTCTACAGCACGGACTTTTCCTCGTTGAGCGGCATGGAAATGTTCAAGTTTGCCGTGCAAAACATAAATATGGTGATGAAAATCGTGCATTTGTACGATGCGGTAGGGCTGCAAGAGCGTCTCGAAAAAGAAGCGAAAGAAAAGAATGACGAAAAAAGCATCGCACAGATGCAAGATGATGCGATGCGGTACATCTACTCTGATGCGTACAGCCAGTACGATGAATTTTATTCTTTGCTGTACCGTTACGAACCCATTTACCTGTGATCTAAACTTCCCCCCCTTTTTTTTCTGCAGTTTTCTTTTCTATACTTAGGACCATATGACTTTAAAAAAAGGACAGAGATATGCCAATGACAAACTATGGAACATTTACACCGGAGCTTTTATTCAAAGATCTTGCAGGAAGCTCTTTGATGGGGGCGCAAACGGTGCAGCCGAATGTGGGAGCTCAAACAGAAGAAAACACCTCCGGAATATTGTCAGATATTGGCGGCCTGCAGGGGATATCGTCTCTGCTGGGCGCCGTAGGCGGCATCATGGGCGCAAGAGACGAATCTAAATGGAGAGAAAGGCAAGAACGCCGCGAAGAAGCACGAGTAGCACGCGAAGAGCGCAGACAGGAAAAGTTTGAATCTGATATGAACAGGGCATGGAACTAGAATGCGGACTGTGGCGCTTGCAACGCCTTTGGCAGAAGGCGACACCTTGACTGTAGAAAAAAGAAGCCGGTATCTGCATCCGATAGGTTGCGATATCGTGACGTTGACGGCAGGTGCGGGCGGCATCGCGCAGGCCGAACTTGAAGAAACGGCGCAAGACGAGTGTTATGCTGCCGTGTTTGCAGGCGGGAAAACGCTACCGTTTTGGGTGTATGAGGGTGAAAGCGTACAGGAAATCGACCTTACAGGCCCTATCTATCCGCGCAACGCGATACAAAATTATGAGGGCCGCATCGAAGAAGCAGCGGCCAACGCTGTGCGCATGATAGATATGAGCGTATGCGGATATCCGAATGTAAACCAGGAAGACCAGCGTCTTGGGTGCCGGTATGCTGCATACGAATCAGGCGAAGAAGATATGCGCGTCTGTGAAATAGATACAGCGATAGGTAATCCCTAATAGAATAAAAAAGAGGCAAAGATGAGCACATGTGATAAAGAAAACGGGTTTGCGGCGAAGCTGAACAGCGTTTATGGGTGGCTGACGGAGTTGATGCCTAGCCTAAGTGCGCTTTTGGGCATTGTGGACAGCAAGGACGAGATAATAGCGGCGGCTGATGAAGCCACGGAGGCTAGCAGTGAAGCGCAGCTGCGCGTGTGGGAAGCGCAGGCGAAGATGCTTACGGCGGACAGCTACGCCAATGAGCTTTCGGGCGTTTTGGTGAAGATATATAGCAGCAACGGGGACGGGACGTTTAGTTCTGTTGATTCGGACGAGTACAGTGCGCTGCATTGGGCAGGGGTATTGGAAACTTTGGGTACCGGAGGAACGGTGCTCGAGCTTGATCTTGCTCCTAAATTGGGCGGCGCGCTTGACTGCAACTTGAAGACTATCAATAAGAGTGCCGTAAGGCAGATCATCGACGCAAGTGTTTCTGCCGGAACGCATACGTTTGATTATGCGAACGGGGATATGCAGCAGCTGACAGTTACGGGCAATATGGCGATCGCTTTTAGCGGTTTTCCTGCCGGGCAGGTTTCTGCGTTTATCATAGATGCCGTAAACTGGGGAAGCTACACCGTGACGCATCCTGTAGGTATGCTATTTGGCAACGGTGAAGCCCCAATCTATACTTCTGCCGGGACAGACAGACTTTTGGTGACATGTGATAAAGACGGAATTTTCACGCTTAGCGTAACAGAGCAGAATATCAAGGCGGTCGTCGCATGATGATAGCTAAAAAAATGATGACAGCAAAGAAGGATAAGCTTGTTTATGTCGGCGGCAAAGTATTTACCGCAGGAAGTGTGGGCGCCGCCGGTCTGTCTATACCTCTGACGGATTTGTCTGGGGGCATAAACTCGGAGCCCTCTGAGGGCGATATAGTAATCGTAGCGAATGCAGTGTCCGGGCAATCTGCATACACTCTTACGTCATATTACCCTGTCGATTTTACCACGCTAGCGTCTGTGACGGCTACAGATGCAAATAAAACAACTCTTAAACTTTCGTATAAGATTATGGCAGCAATACCAGATACGAGTATAAGCATCCCGACAAACGCAGACTCATATACAGGAAACGCCGTGATCGTGCAGGTGTGGCGAGGTGTAGATCCTTTGCTTCCTATAAGAGATCTTTATGGTTTTTATATGGCTGCTACGCATATAGACGGCGCGCACCCTAATCCTCCCGTGTGTGAGCCTATAACAAAAGGAGCAGTTGTAGCTGCTTTCGGCGCAGAGGGATGCGCAGGCATGGTCGGAGGGGTATTTTCTTCTGGTGATCTTGAAAAGTTCATTTCTGGTCTTGGTGAGGCTGCGAGTTATATCGGCGTAGCCTGCGCCGGCGGTTATAAAAGATGCAGTGAATATGACGCCGTAGACCCTGCGTCGTTTAGTTTTTCAGGTACCGGCTCGGCAGATAATGCATCGGTAAGTTTTTCAATCGTACTCAATCCGGCGTAAAAGGAGAAATAAATGTACGCAGAAATAAAAGACGGAAACATAACAAAAATAGTAAGGCCGGGGGGGAGTTATAAAAATATCTCTTTTGGGAAATTGGCACAAGATCAAGAGTACCTTGATGCCGGGCTGTATAAGCTCATGGAAGAAACTCCGGTTACTACCGAATACCAAAAACTTGGCGGGGAGATCATCGCAATAGACGAAGCTTCAAAAACGGTCACACGCACGAAAGAAGTGCTTGGTATAAGCCTCGAAGAGATAGAGGCTGCCGATAAGAGAAAAGCTCAAAAAGCAAGGAAAGAAGCCATGCTTGCAGGTGCACCGTACACGCTCAATAACACGGTGTACCAAATCTCTTTTACTTCGGATGATGCCAACGGCCTAATGCAGGTGGGCAAAGCGTTTGAGCTGGGGGTAACAAGTACCGTTGTGAAATTTGAGAATGGCACTACTATGCCGGTCACGCCTGCTGAATTTAGCGATTTTGCTGTATGGTTTGTAGCAGAGCGCAATAGGTTTTTTGTGAATTAAAACAGGGAGATGAGGGATGAGGGACTTTTTACTTTTATTGACGGCGCTAATGCTGTTCGTGCCCGTTTTTGTGGCGGGCACGGTGATACATCTGAGGAAAGAATTTAAACTTCGACATCGTTTTTCGATGACTGGTTATGCGTACAATATCGCGCTGCATATTGACCGCGCGGGGGGTGCGATGCTTTTCAACTCTGAAAACAAGACGATCTCCGCGATGGCGTACGAGAAAAATATCCGATGGCTTGTGGTTCTTGTTAACTGGATATTTCGCGACCAATACCACTGCCTTCATGCCTGGCAGGATGAGTTTGGGAGGGCAAAACTGTGAGCGAGGCATATACTACATGGATGATCATCTACAACACGCTGCTCGCAGGCTTTGCAATGTTTTTGACGTACCTGGGGCTAAATAAAGAAGCGTTTACGCTGTTTGCCGCGCTTCTTTTCATCGACTACCTGACGGGCGTGGGCAAAGCGGGAGTGCTGGGGCAAAGCATCACGTCAAACAAGATGAAGTACGGCATCGCCTCGAAAATGGTGCTGCTCTTCATACCTATCGTGCTGGCTATCGGGGCGAAGATCATCAAGCATGACGCTGAGGATATACTCTTTGTGGGGATCAACATCCTGGTGCTGAGCGAAGTGTACAGCATCATCGGCAATATCTACTCCATGCGTACCAAAGAAGAGCTTCCTGAGATCGACGCGGTGGCCGCGATAGGCAAATTCATCCGCGACAAACTCATCGCGCTGAGCGGGGGTGAGAAATGATGTATCAGTTCAGGGTTTATCTTTACGCGGCAGTTATTTTGGGCGCAACAGCGTTTCTGTACTTTTGGCATTACAAGCCCATGGGTGAGCTTGAAGAGGCAAAAAAAGAGATCGAAGCCAAAGAGCTCATCATCGATCTAGGCAAGCATGACAAAGAAAAAGCGGTGTTTGAAGCGAAACAGCAAGCGAAAAAAGAGACGCTGCAAGATCAAAAAAAGGAGGTACACGATGAGATCAATAGTTCTGTTGGTCATCATATCATTTGGATTCGTTAGCTGCGGCACGCCAAAGACGCACTATGTGTATCTGCCGTGTCCGAAGCTGCAACTTTATGAGCTGAATGTTACGGAAGATGTGCCGTTTGCATTACATTATGAGGTGCAAAAATGAGTAGAAATGTCGTGCTGGAGGAGAAAGAGTTTAAGACGCTGGTCGAAGAGCTTCAGAAGCTTAGAGAAGAGAAAAAAGAGCTGCTTAAAGCTAATGAGTTTTTGAACGGACAAATAAGAGAATATAACGAAAGGTTTGCCAATGAGCATCAAAGAAAAGATCATCAATAGCATCATCGACATCGAGGGCGGCTATGTGAATGACCCAAAGGACAGCGGCGGCGAGACGAAATACGGCATCACTAAAGCAACGGCATACGCGTATGGATATGCAAAGAACATGAGAGATCTGCCGCGTGAGCTTGCGTTTGAAATCTACGCGAAAAAGTACTGGGACAAGCTCAACCTTTCTCTGGTCGAAGCGCTATCCCCTGCGCTTGCCGAGGAGCTGGCGGATACGTCGGTCAATATGGGGCCGCAAACTGCCGCGAAGTTTCTGCAAAGAGCGCTGAATGTGCTCAATATGCAGGGCAGAAAATACGACGATCTGATCGTGGACGGCGACCTGGGGCAAAAAACGCTTGTCGCGCTTCGGGCCTATTTCGCGCATCGCGGGATAGCAGGCGAGACGGTATTGCTCCTGCTTCTCAACAGCTTGCAGGGCGCAAAGTACGTATCTCTGGCAGAACGAAGAGAAAAAGACGAAGCTTTTATCTTCGGCTGGTTCCAAAACCGAGTAAAAATCTAAAAAAGGAGAAGAAATGACACAAGATCTTATAGTGACTGAAACGCAAGGATGGGTAGCGATCCCGCTGGGTGCAACGGCGTTTTCGCTCAACAGCGACGGAAGAGCATTTTACGGCCAGGCCGCATCGGCCGGCGACCTTGCGGGTGTGAACGGCGCGCGAATGGTCAGCTATGTGCCGTACCTGATCGACGCGAGTGAGCAGTATTTCGTGCGCGCGGTGGGCAGTACGGCAATATTAAGCTTGGAGGTGTGATATGAGACAAGGCGGATTTGATCTGAGAGTGAGATACAGCAAGGCGGAGATTGACGCGAAGCTAGAGGCACTTGAACAGCGAACTGTATATTACGGTATAGGCGTACCTGGAACTATAGGCTTCGGCGTTGCTCCTGCGAGGAAAGAAAAGTACGAAGCGATCGGAGCAGTACCGTATGATGGTCACGATGTGGACGAATCGCCAAATAGAGGGCTATACTTGCACACGGCAAGCGGTTCTACGTTGTGTCACATTCCAAAACACTACTATAAATATGTTGGCAATATAGCCACTTTAAGTGATTATCCACAGGACGGTTATGTTCTTGACAGAAGTTTTATAAACGGCGGGGTAGAGCTTGACGGTGTTTTTATATTTATAACTCACGGAAGCAATAATAGCGGGAAATTAAGTGCGAGAAAAGGATACGCGCCGCTAAGTACCGGCACAGCAAACAATCCAATAAATGCGCTTAGCACTGCTCCGGCAAACAATCTGGGCGGTATATATAAAGCAGCAAAGAGTTGCGATGCTAGTGCTTTTGCCACTCCCATGTGGCACTTTACGATGCTGGCAAGACTTGCCAAGGCACACGGAGAAGCTTCAACATCTACTGCAGTTTGTGCCTTTGTAGATGTGCTTCCGAAGCATCCCAAAGGTAACAACAACAATGCGCTAAAAGACTACAATGATACAAGCGTAACGTTTACAAGCGCTGGTAATGCAACTTATCCGAACTGCGCTCTAACGGGTTCAGGCGTGCCTTACCCAAAGACAACGCACAACGGTCAGCAAAACGGCGTTGCTGACCTGAACGGCAATATATGGACAGCCTGTAGCGGGATGACATACCGCGCCAGAACGGGTGCCACTGGAATAAGCGGCACAACCGCCATAGCACTGACTGCACACGGGTATGCAGTAGGGGACAAGATAGCATTCGGCGGCACTCCTGCGGTGGGGTCAACGTTTGACACTGTAGTGTATACGGTTGCTTCCGTCGTGGATGCTGACAATTTTACGATAGATGTTGCGCTGGCAAGGGACATCCTTGCTACGAATGGCATCTATACGGGCAAAACTTTCTACATATTGAAAGAATCTGTAGATATTACCGCAATGCAAGATGATAGCACTACAGCGGGGACTGGTGCGTTTGATATGAGTTTGTACGATCAGGTGGATTTGTCAGATCTGATCAACCCGTCTACAAAGGACCAGTGGAAGAAACTTGGTAATGGCACGGAGCAGGTGTTCGACTTCAACACGGACAGAAATACCAACGCCTACAAGAGAGCTTCTCTTGGCATACCTAGACTACTTGGACAGTCTGCGGGAGGCACAACCGAGTACGGTAACGATGGTATCTACTCGCATCTCCGGCACGATTGTGTGCCGATGGCCGGCGGTAGTTGGGACTACACTTCCAATGCCGGCCCCGGGACGTTCAATTTGAACAACAACCGTACGAATTCCAACAACAATGTTGGGGTGCGCGACTGTATCTCCAAACCTGAAGCAACAATGGTTGAAACTGGAAATATAGGGGTATATTGTCCTGCTATTAGCGAAATCAACGGCGAAGTCGGTCTTTTGAGTAACGATGTTGAAAATCAGACCGGAGCCACAAAAAGAACAGGAAACCTTTATGAGGCTTCTTTCAGTATAGAAAATCTGCATGCTGCGTTCATAGATGCAAGAAAAGGGAAAAGAAAAAAGAAGGCGACGCTTGCTTTTGAGAAGAACCTTGGCGCAGAGATATACGCTTTACATCAAGAACTTAAAGCCGGTACCTATGCGCCAAAGCCGTATATTACTTTCAAGGTGTATGAACCTAAAGAGCGTATCATTTATGCGCCTCACTTTCGTGACCTTGTGGTACAGCATGCGATATATAGAACGATCTACCCGATATTTGACAGGACGTTCATCGATCATTCGTATGCGTGCAGGAAAGGCAAAGGCACTCATGCTGCTAGTGCGTACACGCAAAAAGAGATGCGAAAGTATGACGGCGATCTGTACTATGTGAAGCTGGATGTGAAGAAGTTCTTCTACTGTATAGACAGGGAGGTGCTTAGAGGGTTTTTTGAGAAGAAGATCAAAGATGCGCGCTTCGTGGATGTGATGATGCAGTTCACGGACATGGGTACGCCAAAAGGGATACCTATAGGAAACCTTCTCAGCCAGCTTTATGCGTTGATATATATGAACCCTGTGGATCACTTCATTAAGCGTGAGCTGAAAGCTAAGTCATATGTCAGGTATGTGGATGATATGGTGGTGATTGGTGTGAGCCGTGAGAGGGCAGTGCAGATCAAGGATGGGGTAGAGTCCTTTCTTGGCAGGGTGCTGAAGATGGAGTATTCGCACTGGATGATTAGCAAGATCAAGCGGGGTATCAACTTTGTGGGGTACAGAACGTGGAAAAGTGTGAAGTTTGTGCGAAAGCACAGTATGTATAAATTTAGAAAAGCGATGAAAAGATCGCAAATTGAGTCAATGGCTTCTTTGGTATGGCATGCTAGCGGCACCGCTACTTTGCGCTACTACAGGAAGCTGTTGATTGAAGACGGGATTCTAACAAAACTATCCAAAAGGAGCCAACTATGTTTAAGTATGTGAGATATGTGCCGTTCGCTGATGAGTTTACGACACATGAGTTTTTAGAGAAAAATGAGAAATGCAAGATACATCGTTTTGATGTGCCGTATGTGTCTGTAGAGTGTGGTACAGAAGCGGACTTCGCGGCGTTGATAGTATATCAAAATCCGCTGATCGAAGCAACAGAGATATTAAAAGAGGAATTTGCGGAAGCGGTTAGAGAGTCACTACAGGTGAAGCGAATGTACGATATAGCAAACGAGCAATTTGTCAAAGAGTGTGTAGTAATTTCGGAAAAATATACACAAGAAGAAGTGAGCACTTGGGGCATTCAAGTAGCAGAAGCAGAAGCTATCAAAGCGAATACAGCAGTAGCAACACCTTTTTTGGATGCACTTGCTCAAGAGGATAATATAACAATAGAGCAGGCAGCAGACAAGATCCTATCTCTTCGGGATCAACAGTCTGCCTATACAGCCGCAGCACTTGCCAGAAAATGGCAAGTGCTGGCAGAACTTAAAGCGGAGGTGGGGTTATGATAGAAAAAATATACACTTTAATGGGAAAAATAGGCATAACAAAAGGGCAAGATAAAATCTTGCATTTTGTTGCAGGGTTTGGGATCGTTGCCGTGTTGTTCTTGGTTTTTGAGGACTACATTGCGTTTTTCGCTATGTTGTTTTTCGCATTCGGGAAAGAGGTGTACGACAAGTATGTAAAGAAGACGGAAATTAATTTTTTTGATTTCTTTGCCACATTGCTAGGCGGTATGGTGGGCTTGTTTAGTGCAGGCCTTTTGGCAGGATTCGTTTGAAAGGAAAACAAAATGTTAGACACAAGAGATTATAAACTACTACAAAACCAGGACAAACGAACGAAATGTATCGTCTATACCAGAGTGATGGGTTATCATAGACCCGTTGAGAGTTTTAACATCGGTAAAAAAGGCGAGCATGCTGAAAGGCAGTTTTTTAAAGAGAAAAGATAGCTAGCAGCGGAAAGAAAACCGCGTTAACAAACTCACGTATTTCATCTTTTTTCATGATACCTTCCTTTGGGTTGCGGCAGTTTACTGCCGTAGCTTAATCTTCCCCCCCTTTTTCTTATCGACCTCTATTTTTTACAATTGGTACAAAAAGAGGTGTACTGAAATGGCAAAGTTTAATACAAAATTTGATCCATATGTATCACAGGTTACAAAGCCTACGGAAGGGAATATGTTTTCGGCGCTTGCTGTAGGCCTTTCAGGGTTTGATAAAGCCCGCGAAGATACGGAAATACGAGAAATCAATATGGATGAGCTGCAAAAGAAGCGCAGAGATGATAAGAAGCTTGCTGCGCTTGCTTCGTACGAGGGCCCCCGCAGCGCGTTTATGCGTCAGCATGGCGATTTTGAGACAGCTTCCGCGGCCATGGATGCGGAAAATATATTTAAGTCACGCGCCGCGCAAAGGATTGCAGCGGAGCAGCTAGCGCAAAAGAACAGCGCTAAAACACAGCCAAAGGCGTTGCAAGCGCCTGCCATCGACTATGGCGCGTTTGGCTTCGGAAAAAATGAAACCGCACCGAAAGAACCGGATCAACCCGCCGCAACCCAAACGCCAAAACCATCCGCTCCCAAAAAGACCGTGACGCTTGTCAATCCGAAAACAGGAGAGAAGCGTGTGGTAGAAATACCTTAAGGAAGAAAAATGTCAGAATATGAAAAACTGATCGCGGAAGGATGGGTAGTAGATGACGGAAGCTATGATTCCAAAATGAGCGCTGCCCCAGACACTGCAAGCCCAAGCACGACCATGTTTCAGGAGAGACCTTTTGACTTTGGTATACCGCGCCCAAGCGGTATACCGACTACATCAAGCATCTATCAGAAAAATATCGCGCGTATTGCAAAAACCGCAGACGCTATACAAGATGGCGATCTATCGGTGCAGGCATCTTCTATCCTTGGATCAAATGCGGACTATAGAGATATAGACAAGGCGATCAAAGTCTTGGCGTTTAACGATAGGGTAAGGCTGGCAAACGCCAAAAAACAGGCAGACATCTATAGGCATATTGAAAATGAAGTGCTATCCTTTAGCGATCCCTATGCAAGAAGCGAAGCCTACAACGTCATAAACGACCCGACTATGAAAATAAGCGACAAATTGACGGCGGTAGGGGCATACAAAGAGGCGTATGGCGCCAAAAGTGACGCATCGACTCCTGCGGGTATGCGATATCTCAACGAAATACAGCAGCTTGAAGCAAAACCAAACCTTGGGACGGCTGAGAGGGAAAGGCTTACCAGTCTCAAAGACCTATATGAGGCGGAAGTGGTAAGAGGGTTTGACTCTACGGCGAAGAAATATAAAACGGCAACCAGGGAGCTTGACCGCACATGGGAAAATCTAAAGACGGCATATCCATCAGAAACAGAAGCAAAAACACTTTCAACTATCGACGTGAGAAATCTGTCTGACGGGGACAGGGCGAAGCTTAACCGTGTCGGGCTCATGGCGGTAAAATCTCTCGGAGTAGAAGGGCAAGCTGCCCACAATGCCATGAGGGGGATAAAAGCCCAGTACGATCAGGCATCCACCGCGATGGATATCACGCTTAGAATGATGGAGAAAGGGAAGGATATCAACATGATAGATACCGTGTATAAAGACCTCCTTGCGCAATACTTTGGATACAGCAAAGATATGCTCGATAAGGTGTCAAGAGATAAGTCTTTTATGAACATCCTTGCAGACTACAGGCATGGACTGTATGGTGCAGCACTGAACAAGACGGAGCAACAAACATTTCTTGAATCCGCTTCGTCTTTATATAGGAACAATCAGGATATCGCCCTCGCAACCAAAAAAATCATGGATATGAATCTTGCAAAAATGGACATGATACGAACACAGATGGGATTTGAGGCTTTTAACGCTTTGTACGGCGACCTGCATTCAAACATGAAAGACAGGGTTGAGTTGTGGAACGATGCGATATCCGGGCCCGCTGCCGGAGCGAAGAACGACGGTTTCCTCAACCCTGATGAGATACTTGGCGGCACAGGAAGCGTACAGCAAAACAGCGGTACGACAAAAAGGTTCAACGGAAACAACATTGATGAACTTGATAAACTTCTTGGGATGCAGCAGAGATGATAACACTTGATATAAGCAGAAGCTCTTTGATGGGGCTTGATGATGAAAGAAAGAAACGCATCAGGGAGAAAGCGGCCGCCGGCGAACTTGAGCTGAATGTCACGGAAGATATCGACGATATGGGCATCCTTGATGTTGCCGGCAAGAATGCAGGAGATACCAAAAAAGTAGAACAGATACAAGCGCCGGACACGCTTTCGCAGGAGCAGTACGGCGAACTGATGAAAGAGGACAACACCGCCACAATCCCTACGGTTGCCACAGGAGGCATATTCTCGGCAGAAGATCCAAAGTGGAAAGCGGCGGAAGAGAAAAAAGGAGATCTTGTCACGATGCCTACTTCGGCAAAAGGCACCGAAGAGATCGCTGATGGGGTAGTAAAGCAGGAAGCCCCCATCAGGCCGGAAGTGGATTCTGAAACAGAGTGGAAACGCGGGCTTTTGGCAAAGACAAATGACATCAAGACCAATGTATCTAATGCTAAGAGAGTTTTTGAGCAAGGCGGGTACAAGCTTATAGGCGTCAAACCCAACGAGCCAGGCGCGGCAACACAGTCTAACGTCTATAAGCTTGAAAAGGACGGCAACGAGTATATCATCGACGAGAACAGCTTTGACTCGGCAATGTGGGACCTGGGAGGAGACCCTGCAAGCAACGCCATCGCGCTTGGCACGGCAGGAATCGGCACAGCGATAGGGCTCGGCGGCATCGGGAACATGATAGACCAGGCGATCAGCAAGGCCATGAGCGGTGAAGAACTCAGCGCGGAGCAGAGAGCCGTGGAAGTATTAAAAGAAGCCGCGCTGTTTGGGGCAGGGGAAGCTATCGTTAAGAGCGCCCCGCTTTTGATCAAGGGCGCAAAGGGCATGCTTGAAGCGCCGGCATGGGCAAAAGAGAATATCTACGGCTATATCGCAAACGGAAACATGCCTGGGGCAAAGTCATTTGCAAAAGATATCTTGGGCGTGGATGACGCCTATATGGATGAAGCGGTCAAGTCTATGCAGACGTGGCAGAAGGAAGCGTATAGCAAGGGTGCAGATGCGGATAAAAAAAGGCTGAAGGACGTCCTGTTTGCCGACAATAAGCTTGAGTCAGCCGCTGAATATGTAAAAGAGGCTATCGATTCATCTAAAAACATGACAGACCAAGAGAGACTGTTGGCTACAGTGATGCAGCATCCAGAGGGGGAACGCTACTTGTTGCCTGCACTTGACGGCAATATAGACGCCGCCACTCAGGCCATGCGAAGTATAGACGCAAGGGTTCAGCAAGCAAGAGAGCTGCTTGACAGCGCAAGCGGCACAGAGATAAAGCAAGCGGTGCAAGAGTATGAAGGCAGGGTTGCAGATCAGTATAAAGATATGAGGAATACCTTCACTGAGGCATTTAAGAAGAGCAACTATCGCTTCAATTTGGACGATCTGAAGATAGAGGACAAAATCAAAAGTATGGGTTCTTATGTCGGAGACGACTATATCCAAAAACAATTTGAAGCCATGAGTAGCGCCGTCAAAGCAAAAATAGAGGGCGCAAGAAGCGGCGCGGGAGTCACAAGGAACATTGACGATCTTCTCGATCTGTGGCAGCGCGTCAATAAGTTTTACGGGAAATACGGGAAACAGCTTGACAAACCTGACGTGGAAGTGTTTGAAAACATCAAAAAGGGTATAGGCGATGAAGTTGAGCGCGCGCTTGAAAAGCATACTACACCGGAGATATCGCGTGATCTTCTAAGGTATTTCGATGATGCCAGAGATGCGTACAGCGAGATGTACCGCGTGTCGGAAACCAATCTGTATAAAGGGCTTATGGGCGAAGGAAAAAGCGCGAAGGATAGAGTGGACGCGCTTATCAAACATGCGCAGGATGACGAGGGAGAGCTGCAAAGACTTTTAAACAAGCTTACGCCTGAAGCGGCAGACAGGGCGGAGAGCGCGATAATAGATTCGGTGCTTAGTAAGCATACGGCAGGCGAAACGGGCAAGCTGCAAGCGCTCAATACTGCCGCTGCGCTTGATGACCTTGAAGCTCTAAAACCATTTTTGAAATCGGATGCGTCACAGCAGGGCATTAAGCTGCTTGAGGAGATGCACCAAAAGTTCAAGCATGATTTTAGTCTTTATCAAGCCGCTAAGGGAGAAACGGTAAAACAGCCAGAGGGCGGGATATCCCCATCTCCGATAGGCAGGATGCGTACCGCCGCCGGAAGCGCGATATTTCGATATATGAAAAGCATGATTCCGTTTAGTCGAGATGCTAAAGCCTTGGCTCTCCAACGTCATATTGGCAAGGCGCTTGAGAAAAGCAGAGCACCTGTAGATATGGCAAAGCGCGTATATTCTTCCATGGCGTTGTTGCCTAATCAAAGATCAGAGCTGAAAGAGTTGATCAAGATCAACAACAAGGCAATGGCTGCAAAGAACAAGGCTGCCGCTGATGCCGCCCTGCAAGAGCTTAGAGACTTTGAGGCGAAGATGGAAGCGAAGAGGATTAACGATGTCTTGTCGGTAAAAGAATTCAAAAAGCCTGACATCTATGAGATACGCGCAATCGAAAAGCTTGGGCAGGACGATGCAAAAGCCACGCTTGCAAGAAGCATCCGAGCGATACAGGAAGGAAAAGCAGGGAGTGCAGACATAAAGAGGTATCTTGAGGCAAAAGAATATATCGAGCCGGAACGTCTTGCCAAAGCGATAGAAAAAGAGCGACTATTCTCTCTGGATCAAAAGTATCGTTTTGTGGGAGAAGAAGAGATAGGCAAAATAGATAAGCTTCGGGGCTATCTGATGAGCGATGCAACGCTCAAATACGGCAATGAATTTAACCCGCAACAGGTCAAAGCGCTGATCTATGATCTTAAAACGAACGGAAAACCGCGCGATTTGAAATATGACAAGCTGTATGATGACGTGATGGGAATGTATGACGCGCTTGCGCCGCGTATCGATGAGGCGTACGGTAAAGTGTCTGTGCAGTCTCTAACTCGGGTACCTGCGTCATCCGAAGATGCGGCATCCTCGGTCACCCGCCATCAAGGACACCAGGCAGAGCGATTACCTTTGCGCGGCGTTCCTTCCGCTCAGGGATACGGCAGTCAATCTGCACAGACATATGACAGTATAGCAAAAGCGAACGAAAAATTCAAGGACTCTGTCGTAAGGGATGAGTCTGGTGATCTTAAAGTGCTGTATCATGGTACAAACAGCGACTTTGACACCTTCAATGTAAACAAAGCAGCGAACGGAAACTTCGGTCACGGCTTCTATCTTGCAGAAGATGTTGAGACGGTAAACGCGCACTTTGCCAAAGGATATGGTGCAAATATAATGCCCGTAATGGCAAATATAGAAAACCCGTTTGATATTGATGATCTTGCAAAAGCAATGCCCGTTTATGAAGCATTTGCCAAAGAGTTCGGGATGAAGATGCCAAAAGAGGCTAAGAACCCGCTTGCCGTATATAAGCTCATAACCAACGGAAGCAAAGGGAAAGAACAGTTTAGGAACTTCCTTGAGTATCTTGGCTACGACGGGATAGTAGGAAAGACACCAGGAGCAGGTAGACAGTATGTAGCGTTCTATCCTAACCAGATTAAGTCTATCCATAACAGAGGCACATTTGACCCTAAAAATCCAAATATCTTGATGGCAAATCATCACATCGGCAGTGGCTTAGTTGCAGGTAGCGGCAATGCGATAGTGTATGATGAGGAGGGCAATATAGTCGGGTTTGATACTGATGGTTTTGTTAGCGGTTTTTTAGCAGGTGCAATAGGAAGCAAAGCAGGTGCAGCGGCACTAAATAGAGTAAATCCAAAACTCTACAATAAGATATTAGGCGTGTCAAAAGAGTTTCCAAATATGGCGACTTCAAACCCTAAACTTTTAGCCCAGATATATAAAACTGCTCCGAGTGCCAAAGGGCAGGCTCTTACTTTCGCCGGCGAAAAAGCTATAAAAGCAGATGTTGCAAAGCTTGATGATGCTATGAAGTTGGCAGACTCTGGAGCAAAAGAGTCTGACATCTGGAGAAGTACGGGATGGTTCAAGGGCGATGACGGAAAGTGGAGATTTGAGGTGGATGATAGCGGGGCAAAGATGTTGAGCAAAGCAGAGCTTGACGCACTTGCAAAAGATGATCCGTATGAAATGATAGAAATTCCTTTGTCGCAAATATTTAAGCACGATAAGCTTTTTGAGCAGTATCCGAAACTCAAAGATATAAATGTAAATTGGGAGTATTCAAAAGCAAAAGGGTTAGAGAAGCCTGAAAATGTCTATCATGGAGCGAGCTTTAATCATAAAGAGAACCTTATAATTATAGGCAACGGACTTAACGACAAAGATATAAAATCTTCGATACTCCATGAGGTCCAACATGCCGTGCAAGGTATAGAAGATTTTGCGAGAGGCGGAAATCCACAGAGCATAAAAGGTATATCTAAATATCAGGAAGACAAACTAAGAGATGAATTATCGGAAATTTCAAGCGAGCAGCTAAGTAGAAAATTAGGAAATGAGCCTAAATCTATCTGGGTATATGACAATAACATGGTCTTAAAAACAGACAAAGAGCTAGAAAGCTATGAAGCAGATATCATTCAGGAGCTAAAAAATACAAAGCACAACAACTATGAACGACTCCACGGCGAAGCAGAAGCAAGACTCACTCAAAAAAGAGCGGATGCAGGGTATAAAAATTATCCTTACGATGACTTAGATGTGCCAAGAGATGAGCTTATCATCCGAGATGGTGAGGGTGTGGCGGAGATGAGCATAGAGACAGAGGCACGATATATAAATCCAAAAAACGGCAACTTGACATCACAATTTAAAAAAGATGCTATGCCTATGCCAAAAGCTTTAAGTAAAAAAGAGTTTGCAAAACAGTATGGAGATACATACGGATGGACAAGCGTAGAAACACCTATCGGTAAGATAAAATTTAACGTAAACAGTGCGTATAAGCATATGGAGTCTGATAATACTTATTTTGCAGACAGAGTTAACTTCTCGGGTGCTTTTGATAAAGCCTTGACGGATCCGCTCATGATAGTTAAAAATCCTCTCAAAGACGGACAAACAGAATACTACCTGCCGCTTAAAAACGAGACAGACGGTATCTTGCATTTTATAAATATAGCAAAAGACAAAAACGGAGAACTTAAACAGATAACTTTTTTTGATGTTTCAGAAGATGAAGCGAAGAGAATAATCAAGAGCCAAGGAAGCAACATGCTTTATTTTAAGTATTCGACGGCTACCAAGCAAATGCTTGATACGGGCGATGCAGTGCAAATCCCAAAAAAATCGCCGTCTACAAATGAAAGTATAACTAAAGAGTACAAAGATAGTCAAGGGGTAACATCTATATTGCCGGCAAGCTCAGCAAGCAAGGAGAAAATAAATGAACGATAAAGAACTTTTGGACTACCTAAAGTCCACTTTCGAGGAGTCAAAGACACTTACGGAAGGATCTAGAAAAGAGGGCCGGGATGCGTATGAGTATATGAGAGGAAACCAGCTTCCGGCTGATGTGATCGAAGCGCTTGAGGACAGGGGGCAGCCTGCAACATGGGAAAACATCTATGCAAAGATCGACAACAAAGTCGAGGGCATGAAACTGATGACGCGCGAGGATATCGTTCTTTTGCCTAGAAATTTTGCCAAAAAAGATCAATTTGCTGTGCTGTCGAACGTGCTAAAGTCTGTACATGAGAACTCCGAATGGAAGACGTACAAAAAGCGTGCGGACAGAGACTTTCGCGTCGTAGGGCTCAGCGTCGTGGAACAGTCGATGCACATACTTGACGAAACAGATATCAAAGGCAAGAAGGTCAAAGAGGTTGTGCGAAAACATATCCCGGCTCTTGAGTGCTTCATCGATATGTATGCTTCAAACCCGGATATGAGCGATCAGCGGTATTTTCATCATTCGAGGCTCATCCATAGGCCTTTTCTTGTGCGAGCATTCGGCGAAAAGGCAAAGAACATTGCTGCAAATGATGCGGAGATGGTGAGAGTGCAGCGCACGTGGTACCGTGATCAAGAATGGAAGATACGTTTTGCAATATGGACAGACGAGGCAGTACTGGAAGATGTGCCGACACCGTTTGGCAAACTCGACAAATTTCCGTTGGCGATAAGAAGGCTCAATTGGTCGCATCGGAAAGAGTATTATGGGATGTACAGGGATCTAAAGCCGTTCCAGGATACGATAAACTTCACGATGCTGCGTATCAAAAATATGCTCGGAAGCAATAAAGTCATGATAGAATCAGATGCGGTTGACGACGTACATACGTTCACCGATGATTTCTCAATCGATGAGTCTGTTATGGTACTGAAACCAGGGTCTCTGATACAAAAAAAGGTAGAGATCATCAAGCAGACGAATGATATCTCTCAACTGATGAGCATTGTGCAGGATGCAAGGATACAGGCCGAACTTGTCATGGGGCTCAATGCCGAAGCACTCGGCAGCGCAGTCAACCGACTGAGCGGGTATGCGATAGAAAACAGAATCAATCAAGGACTTGTGGGGTTGCAAAACTTTATGGATCTAAGTGGAGAGCAGGATGTAGACCTGGCGCAAAACGAGATAGAGATCATGAAGGAACATTTTAGCGCTGAACAGATCTACTATATCGAAGGCAAAAGCGGCAAAGAGCGCGAGCAAGTTGTGTTGAATGCGTATCAAAGAGACGATTTAGGCAGGATGCTTTATGATGCAGGCCGACCGCTACAAGAGAACATACTTGAGATAGGCAGGTATGATGTGCGCTTTACGCGTGTGCCGATGAACAGAGGCGCATCCGGCGAACGGCAGAAAAATTGGGCTGAAGTGATGAAAGTGTTGCGCCCTGAAGTGGCAGAGCGTCTTGTTCCGAGCATGTTGCGCGACACGGAAAGTCCGGAAGCAGAAGAAGCGCAACGCGTGATCGATGAAATGAACGAAAATATACAGCCTGATCCTGCTGCACAGCAGGCGCAACAGCTACAGATAGAGACGATGGCTGCGCAACTTCAAAAACTGCAAGCGCAAATCAATGAGATGAATTCAAAAGCAGAACTCAACAAGGCCAAAGCGGCAGGCATCCACGGGGCGTAATATCAATAGTACGATGTGATGAGGCTCAGCACTTCACTGAGCAACCGGTCCTGTTTGTCTTCATCTACAAGCGCAAATGCTTTGCATATCTTTGCCATACGCTCATCCCCGTCGCACGGGGTTTGTGCCATCTGTTTTTTTAGGGCAGCCATCGTCTCTTCTGTAAAGAAGTTCGGTTCAGGGAAGGTGTACTGCGGCCCATTGCCGGTCTCTATCCAGGAGAGATTTACTTTTTTTTCATTGGCTACCTTAATAAGTTTTTTCTTCGGGATAGCATCGCGGTTGATCCATGTGTCGTATGTGCCGGTAGGGACATCCATCTTTTGACACAGATCAAGACGGCTATCCACCTCATATATGAGCATGAGCCGATCAATAATGGGCTGAATTTTCTTTATTTTTGCCATTTTTTGAATAAATCCTTTCAAAAACCTTGACAAACACCTCAAATTGAAGTATCATTGAAGTATTAATTAAGTTGCTAAGAATAAATATAGCATATTTTGAAAGGATTTGCAATGTATCACGAAGAAGTTATAAAAGATCGCATAGAAACAAGGATACGAAACATTGCGGATATGCTTTGTCTTGTAGGGCCTGACATAAACAATAATAGCCCTATAGAGTTTAGGCTTGATAGCATCATCGATCACCTTGGCGATTTGATAGAGCATGAATTTTCAATCTCTCACGTCGCGCGTTTATGCGGGAAACACAAAGATACTATCAGAAATTTTCTGCTCCAGAACTATGCAGAAGGCAAAGGGTATAGACTTTCGCCAAAAGGTGGTAAAATATATATTGCAAGAGATGCAGCGCTGAGCATAAGGAGACACTATGCAAAGTAATGCAAGCAATGCAACACGACAAAAAGGAAAAGGCTGGTTCGTAAATGAATGCGGCGTGATATATGTGCAGGGTTCAATCAACGGAAAGTTTGTCAGGAAGTCAACCGGCATGAAGAGCACCTCCGGGAATATCACATATATCAAGAAAAATTATCGTGATGTTCTTTTAAATATAATCAATGAAAACAAAGTAACTACGGGCACCAGCTTTGAGGAGTTCGGGCGAAAAGTAATTGAGGATGGCGCAAAGAAGGTAGTTAACGGAAGGGAGAGCAAGCGCGGGAGAGGAGAGCTCGCACAAAGGGATGCTCTATCCAAGTTTGACAACTATCTTTTACCATTTTTTAGAGAGTATGCGCTGGATGAGATCAAAGCTATGCATATAGAAACATGGCTAGTAGGGATACTTAGACATAAGAGCACTTCTACAGCAAATAAGTGCAAAAATCTTTTAAACGAGATCATGCATAAAGCATGCGGAAATGACATTATAGTTAAAAATCCTGTTGAGTATGTTGAGAAAATAGAAGTAGAATATGAGAAACAGCAGGCCTATTCTATAGGTGATACGTTAAAAATGATGCGTGAGTCTAATGGATGGATGCATACATATCTGAATCTTGCGTTTACGACAGGGATGAGAACAGGCGAGCTTCTTGCTTTAATGTGGGAAGACGTAGACTGGGAGTATTCGTGTATATATCTAAAGCGATCAGTTTCAAAGGGTAGGATAAGGATAGGCAGTACCGGGAAAAAGAACCATTACCGTATCGTGCCCATACTGCCAGAGGTACTTAAAATTCTTAAGTCTGCACATGAGAACAACGCTAAAAGCAAATGGATCTTCCCTAATCAGAAAGATAGCTTCTACAAAGAGTCTAAGGATGTAGTTAAATATCACTTCAAACCGCTTTTGAAGAAGCTTAAGATAGCGTATATATCATTGTACGCTACGCGGCATACATTTGCGACGATAGCAGACAATGCCAGAGTCGACTCTGCAACTCTAGACAAAATGATCGGGAACAGTGAAAAAGTAAGACAGGATCATTATGTTACGTTTGCCATGACAAAAGAGAGAGCCGAAGAAGCTCAAAGCAATTTAACACCTGTAAACAATATTCTGTTCAGTAATATGAAGGTTGAGACGAAGTGATGAAAACTGCCGAGTTACTGCCGAGTAAATTTGTGATTATGGATGGAAGCTCGATATTTTGGGCATTTGTATTTTTATGCCGAAAGCCTCATAAGCCGGAGGTCGGGGATTCGAGTTCCCCCCTTGCTACCACTTCGTACTAAAAATACCCTATAGAATGTTTGAAATCGAGTTTTTTGGCCTAAACGCATATTTACTATGAGTCAAGTTCTAGATTGATCGGGTTGTTTTTTTGTTACTCGGCTAAAATAGTAAAGTATTCCGCTCCCAATGATCGCTGCAACGAATAAAGTTAAATACCAATGTTCTTTCGCCCATACTATAACTTGAAGAATTTGTTCTCCAAAATACCAAGCCGGAATAATTGTAAGAGCAGCCCAGCACCAGGCACTAATGAGATTGATAAAGGCAAATGTTTTAGCATCATATCGTGTAAGACCGATAGAAATGGGTATGACAGTTCTCATGCCGTACATATATCTTTGCACAAAAATGATCGGCCATCCATATTTTTTTAATAAAATATGCGCCAGCGCAAACTTTCTTCTTTGTCCTTTAAACGTTTTGTGAACATATTTTTTGTTGAATCTTCCAATATAAAAATAGATCTGGTCACCGGCAAAGCCGCCGAGCCCTGCAATAAATATTGCCAGATATAAATTCATATCCCCTGTGTGCGATAAAAGACCGGCCATAATAAGACCTGCTTCGCCTTCTAAAATACTCCAAGCAAAAAGTATTATATATCCATGGGTTTTAAGCAAATAGATAAATTTTTCATCAATTCCGTCGCCCGGTGCGTAGTATAATCCATATGCCAAGAAGAGAGCAAAAATGGTTACAATAACCGTAAAAAGCTTTCCAGAATTATTTTTTAGTTTTTGTCTCATTTTCTTCCCAATTCTCTAAATTCTATAAAGTATAGCATTACAATACTTTGTGGCAAATAATGACATAAATTGGTAAACAAAATGTTGCTTTTCTGTATAATTTAATCTTAAAAAATATAAATATATGATATTCTTGTGCGATACGCATTTATTTGAATGTATTATGTAAAACAAAATAAGGGCAAGGAGTTTATCATGGTAAAAAAGGTAAAGATAGTATTTTTGTGTATGGTTTTAGGAACTTTGCTAAATGCAAGAGAGATTTCTAGCGGAGATAAATTTTTAGGATTGGAAGTCGGCGCTGCGACAGTGCAGGCAGATACGGGAGGATTTTTTGGGGAGTTGGAGCATGAAGGAACCGATGTAGAGATCGGTTTTCGTCTCGGTGTTCAAAACGAAGCATGGAGAACGACGTTGATTTATGATTATTTTGATAGCAGCGATGATGATCAAAATTATGAAAAAGGGATGCTTACGGTAGATTATTTCTTTCTTGAATCTACACGCGGAGTTCAAATGTTTAATCCTTATATCGGCCTAAATGCAGGATATATGAATTATGAGTCTACCGGCATCGATGAGAGCGGATTTTTGTATGGGGCTCAAGTCGGCGTGACGTTTGATATGATGGAAAATATCAATGCAGATTTGGGATACAGATATTCTTATACGGATGCCGCACATACGGACCATATAGGAAGTTTTGTGCTTGGCGTTAACTATTTGTACTAACAAGGGGAGTAGATGAAAAAAAATATTTTTATTTCTCTTTTGCTGGCGTTTGCCTTTGTGATAAGCGGATGCGGTAGCACTAGCAAAACAGGCGGAGACGCTGAGGGTACAGCCGCTGTTGAGATGCAAAAAAGCCAGATAGCACTAGGATCAAACGGAACGGATTTTTCTTTGCCTTTAACATTTACCAAACTGTTAGACAGCAGCTATCAGGTTGAGCTGAGCGATTTTCGATTGAGTGTGACAGGCTGTACGGTTCATACGATCACATTTGATCCTGCCGCTTTGGTATTTGACGGAGGGCTTAATACGCAAGAAACACTTCTGGTAACGGGTGCATTTGATCAAAACTGTACACCGACAGGCTTTACGTTGACGGCGACACAAAAAGTTACCAAAGACGGCCAAAGCAAAACCGAAGAAGTAACCTTCAGTTCTACCTCTTCTGGAGATATACCAACAAGCGGTTATGACATAATCAATGCAACAACACCGCTTATTATCGGAGAATCAAATACGGGATATATGATTAGTATGCAAGTTGTCAAAGACGGTTATGTGGCACCGGGAGAAACGGTTAAGCTGCGAGCATTTAATGATGAAGATGGTCGCATAGAGGCAACTTCTACCTATACTGCTACAACGGATGTTAACGGTATAGCGCGTTTTGATTATGTATCACCGGGTGTTTTGCCCTTAGAGGGTACATCTGCAATACTGTTTGCTGATTTGATGGATGAAAATGATACTGGAGTGATTGCTACACAAGAGATTGAATTAATTTTCAGTCAAAACGGTTCGACGGATATAATTTATACAATAGTGCCGGATCAAAACATCACCGTTACAGACACGCTGCAGTCTCATCAGATCAAAGTCGCGCTTTCCAAGCAAGAGATCGGACAGCCTGCACAACCGGCAGTCGGTGAATTTGTGATTGCAGAATTTGTCATGCCTATCTATGGCGCTTTGGCGCAGTATGAAGCTGTGGTAGGAGCAGACGGATTTGCCAGATTTAGTTATACCTCTCCTGAGTCTATGCCAAGCGTAAATGATGTAAATATTACATTCTATTATAAAAATAATCATACGGTTCGTGGCGAAACCAAGATTATTTTTGATAAACAAACAGTGTCCGGTGTTTCTAAAATGTATGTAGTGCCCGAGTCATTTACCGTTACGGAGGCTGGGCAGACCCAGGAGATTACTATTGTAACCGTCAATGAGGAGAATATAGGTGTCAGCACCACAGTTACACTCGAGCAACCCTTCTTTAATAATACAGATTACGGAAGTTTTGACAAAACAAGTGTCACAACGGATTTGAGTGGAAAAGCGGTTGTTGCCTATACTGCTCCGGATGCGATCACAGGATTAAGCGAGAGAAATATTACGGTCACGGAAACATCAGCTATTATTCATAAAGAGTTAAATATCAAATTTGGAACACCGGATACTTTGGGCACCAATTACGAGATTGTGGTTGATGCACCGGCTTCTTTGGCCGTGGATGATACGGACCAGATTACTGTGAAAATCGTAGAGGTGGGCAATCCAAGTAATGTTATTGCAAATGGCAACGTGCATGAAGTGAACCTTACTAGCCAATTTACCAATATATTGACGTTTGCAAGCGGTAGCGCAACTTTCAGTTATGATAGTCTGGGGACAAAAGCGATCGCTGTGGAAACTAAAACGCTCTCCGGCGTTGCTGTCATCGCCGTTAGTGCATCTGTATACAACGGCGACCATGATGTGGTGTTAAATGCGTTGGTACCTGTTACAGTGCTTTCAGGGCCGGTAACAGCAATATCCTTGTTTTATGTCGGCTCTTCAGAGAATGAGTTGGGCGCATTTATCAATACCTATACAATCCATGCAATAGACAAGTATGCTAACCCTGCAAGGGAAGGCGTTGTGTTGTCTCCTTCTTTGATCAATGGAGTTAAGTTAGCCGAAACCGACTCTTCTCCAACCGGTCAAATCACAGCAGGTACGCCTGTAACTTTTGAAGATGCATTGAAAGATTTTGGTATAGTTGGCATCACAACAGAAGATAGGCTCATCATTGTTCCAAACAGCACCAGATATGCACAAAGCTATCTGGGCGGCTGGAGTATCGATGATGTTGCGGGGCAAAGTTTGACTTTAAGCGAATCTTATTTCGGTGCAACGGCTGATAATTTGAGCTATGTGATTGGAAATGAAAGCAGAAGTCTGCTAGGCGATATAGCTTTGGCATCCATCGCAAGCAAAACGGGAAGTTATGCCACGGATGCTAACGGCAACGTCCAGTTTGATATCGTATTTGATCCTGCGCTTGCGGGCCATACGGCAACTATCGCGGCGCATGCGTATGATACCAACCGGACCGGCGTAGCCAAGGTGGCCGGTTTGCGTTGGGGGCATTATAATTCAACAGTAGAAAAAGTGGACAATGACGGCAACGACCACAATGTAACACTTACATTAGAAATTTGCAACTCAAAGGATGAACCTATAGAGCGCTTAGTGGATGTAGAGATCGTGCCGGAGGGGATAGTAAGCAATTCATCCCAATGTGATCTTAATGTGTCGGCGGCAAATGATCTGCATACAGACGTCAACGGTCAAATCACCGTACAGATCTATACCAAAGCAACCGATCCTGCAGTAGCGGAGTGTGAAATCAGCTGGAGCAAAAGCAATTCCCATATTTATCTAGAATACTAGCCGGAAACTTTAAATTTTCTTGCTTTAAGTCCAAAAGAGCTTGACTCTTTTGGACTATCTTTTAATCCGTTTCTTCTTTATTTTCCACTATAATCTCATCATATTTTATACATACGGGTACTTATCATGATCGATCTGAAATATCTCCAAAACAATTTTGACGAAGCGGCTGCCAAACTTCAAAAAAAAAGCGTAGAAAGCACTATACTTGAAAATCTTCAAACGCTTTTTTCTGAATTAAAAGAGGCCAATGCACAACTGGAAGCAGCCAAAGCAGAACAAAACGCCATGTCCAAACTGTTTGGCCAATATATGCGTGAAAGCAAAGATATCTCAGAGCTTAAAAAGAAAGTGGATGCTAACAAAGAGGCGATGGTGCCGCTTCAGGAAAAAGCCAGGGCAGCAGAAGAGGCGCTTTATGCTGTGGCGCTTAGCATCCCCAATTTTCCTGATGACTCTGTACCTGAAGGGGCAGATGAAGAGGAAAATGTGGAGCTTCGCAAAGTGTTGGAGCCTAAAAAATTCACCTTTGCTCCTAAAGAGCACTGGGAGCTGGCTCAGATAAACGGCTGGATTGATTTTGAACGCGGGGTTAAACTGGCAAAAAGCCGTTTTTCTGTGCTGAGAGGAGAGGCTGCAAGGCTGGAGAGAGCGCTGATCAATTTCTTTTTGGATGCCAATAGGGCGAAAGGATTTGAAGAGTTTTGCGTACCTTTTTTGAACAATGCAACAATGCTTCAGGGCACGGGACAACTGCCAAAATTCGGGGATGACCTCTTTAAGATAGAAGAGGAAGATCTTTATCTGATCCCGACGGCAGAAGTACCGCTAACCAATATGTACCATGATGAGATACTCTCAACCAAAGAGCTGCCTCTTTTGATGACGGGCTATACCCCGTGTTTCAGAAAAGAAGCAGGAAGTGCCGGGCGGGATACAAGAGGAATGATACGCCAGCATCAGTTTGACAAAGTGGAGATGGTGGCTATAGCGCATCCGGATCAAAGCGATGAAATATTTGAGATGATGGTGCAAAATGCCTCTGATATCCTTACTGCATTGGGGCTGCCTCATAGGGTGGTAGAGCTGTGCGGCGGAGATCTCGGTTTTTCTGCGGCTAAAACGATCGATCTTGAAGTATGGCTTCCCGGACAGAACAAATACCGCGAGATCAGCTCTATCTCAAATACGAGAGATTTTCAGGCAAGACGTGCCAAAATCCGCTTCAAAGATGACAAACAAAATCGACTGGTACATACCCTCAACGGTTCGGCTTTAGCGGTGGGGCGTACGCTGATAGCGATCATGGAGAATTATCAAAACGAAGACGGGAGTATTACCATTCCTGCTGTATTGCAGAGGTATATGTAGAGAATCGCTTCGCTCAAGTGAAGAGTGGCGGTATACATTTCTTCGAAATGCTTTTATTTTAAAAATGCGCCATTCTAAACTCGTTTCAGAATCTCCCTGTGGTTCACGTGAGAAATGATTTTGTTAGACAGATAGAGATTCCGGATCGTAGTCCAAAATGACGTGTTAGATCGTTTCTGAACTGTCCGTATGACGCAACTTTAATTTTCCTTCCATGCTCAAATAGCTGTTAAGTGCCCCAATATAAGCTCTTGCACTTGCCAACATCGTATCAAGGCTTAAGCCATGACCTATGATGGCCGGCTCATTGTCGTTAAACATGACCTTCACCGTGACATTTGCCAAAGCATCTTTGCCTTCTGATACAGATTTGACTTTATAGTCAAGAAGTTTTCCCTGATAGCCGGTGATTCTGTCGATTGTTTTGAAGACAGCATCGATGGTACCATTGCCGATACCCGCATCAGTAATCTCTACTTCATTGTGTCTGATGGTAACAGCCGCGCTTGGCACGCCTCCTGTGGAGTCCATCAGCTGCATGGCGACCAATTCAAATGTTTTTTCAATAGTGGTCATTTCGCTGGTGACTAACGCTCTTATGTCGTCGTCATACACTTCTTTTTTCTTATCTGCCAACTCTTTAAAACGTTCAAATACGCCGTTAAGCTCTTCTTCGCTTACCATAAAGCCAAGTTTGGCCAATTTGTCTTTGAAGGCTGCACGGCCCGAATGTTTACCTAAAACCAAGGTGTCTTGCATGTCGAGCCCGATATCTTCGGGACGTATGATTTCATACGTTGATTTATTTTTAAGCATACCGTCTTGATGAATACCGCTTTCATGTGCAAAAGCATTTTTTCCGACAATAGCCTTATTTGGCTGAGGCTCTATACCCGTAATATTGGCTATCAAGCGGCTTGTTGGATAGATCTCTCTGGTATTGATATTAGTATCAAATCCTGCAAAAATATCGGAGCGGGTTTTAAGTGCCATAACGATCTCTTCAAGCGCTGCATTTCCTGCTCTTTCGCCTAAACCGTTAATCGTGCACTCTACTTGTCTAGCACCGTTCATAATACTTTCTAGGGAGTTGGCTACGCCCAAACCCAAGTCGTTGTGGTTATGCACAGAGATGATGGCTCGACCTTTGGTGTACTCACTCATCTCCTTGACCATCGCGCCGATTTCAAAGGGAAGCCTGAAGCCTACAGTGTCGGGTAAATTAATTGTGCTTGCGCCGACACTGATGACTGCATCGACAATCTCTTTCATGAACCCTATGTCCGAGCGGCCGGCATCTTCACAGCTGAACTCTACATCCTCCACAAAAGTACGTGCATATTCTACGGCTCTGACGGCTCTTTTGATCACTTCATCGGGTGTCATTTTAAGTTTGTATTCCATGTGAATAGGGCTTGTTGCGATGAAGGTGTGAATTCTTTTCATCTTGGCTGCTGCTACAGCTTCTCCTGCCGCTTTGATATCCCCATCAACCGCACGCGCCAAAGAACATACGGTAGAGTTTTTGACTCGTTGTGCGATCTTGCTTACCGCATCAAAATCTCCCGGGCTTGCAGCAGCAAAACCCGCTTCGATGATGTCGACTCCCAATCGTTCAAGCTGCGCTGCGATTTGGATTTTTTCTTCAGTATTCATTGAGGCGCCCGGACTCTGTTCGCCGTCTCTTAATGTTGTGTCAAATATTTTAATGATCTCTTTACTCATTATGTGTTGCCTTTATCTGTTGAGGTGCTCTTGTGTGCACACTATTGCACCGGTTATTCTATCAAAAGATAACTCAGTGTTATAACTTGTATTTATCTAATTTTACCCAAATATAGGTTACTAGAAACTAATATGAAAAATTGTATTTGTTGAAAAATATTATAAAGAGAGCAGCAGAAGAGTGTTATCTTTTTTGAAAGTGGTATAGATATAATGGCTGGCGATTTTCATAATAACTCCTCTAAGATTTTGAAACATTATATAAAATTTAAAAAATAATGTCAAGGGATACAAATTATCGTTTTCTATTTATCTTTCGGGAATTAAGATTTCTTACTGCGCGGAATGGGCCATAGCCAATATACGCTAAAATGATCAGAGCAAATCCTTCTGCACTAAACAGATAAAGCAATGAGGCAGCAAGAGTAAGTGCAATAAATGTTTTAAAAAGCATAGATTTATTTATATGGATTTTTTTAAAAGAGGGGTAGCGTATATTGCTCACCATCAGTACTGCTACGCCAAGCGAAAGAAAGAGTAGTAAAAAGGCGTATGTATCTAAATGGTATTTATAAAAAAGCAGCACCCATATGGAGATAAATATCGCAGCGGCAGGAATGGGGAGTCCGATAAAAATGTTGGGATCATTTTTGGAAGCGGTTATATTGAATCGCGCCAAACGAATCGCGCCAAATATGACATAGAGCGCCGATACCACTATCCCAAATCGACCGAATTCATGTCCGATATAAAAATAAAGCAGCATTGCAGGCGCCATTCCAAAAGAGACAATATCGGCCAAAGAATCAAACTCTGCACCAAATTTGCTTGTCGTGCCGGTTAAGCGCGCTATTCTGCCATCAAGCCCATCAAAGACAAGCGCTAAAAGAATAAGCCAGGCTGCTACCGTAAAATTTCCGCTGCTGGCTTTGATGATGCCAACCACACCTACAAAAATACTGCCTGCAGTAAAAAGATTGGGCAGGAAGTAGGTGAGGCTTAGTCTGTGCATCGATTAACCTTCATTGTTTGTTGTTTCTGTTTCCGATTCTTTGTGCGCAGGCGCTTTGGTATGAGCCAAACGGCTTTGCATATGATTTTCTTTTTCAAAGGTGTCTATGATCTCTCGCACTTTTGTGCCCTCGATCACTTCAATATCCAATAAAATGGTAGCCATTTTAACGATAGCGTCATGGTAATCGTTTAGTGTATTTTTAACATAAGCATATCGCTCGTTAAGTGTTTGCTTGATATGGCTGTCTATCTGTTCTGCCATTTTTTCACTATAGTCCGTAGAGATCATGCCTCCGCCAAGGAAGGAGTTTTGACTTCTTTTGAGTACCATAAGGCCTGCCACGTCGCTCATTCCATATACAGAGATCATATCTTTAAGAATAGCGGTTGCTCTATCAAGATCGTTACCTGCACCTGTACTTATCTCACCTATGAAAACCTCCTCTGCGGCGCGTCCGCCAAGAAGCACGTCTATTTCAGCTAAAAGTTCATGTTTTTGTTTCAAAAATCTATCTTCTTCATCGGGAAGATGAAGCGTGTACCCCAAAGCTCCAAGCCCTCTTGGGATAATAGAAACTTTTGTAACACGCGTCGCGCCTTTGGTGAGTTCTGCCATGAGCGCATGACCGCTTTCATGATACGCAACGATTTTTTTCTCTACATCGGAGATTTTTCTGTTTTTCTTTTCAAGTCCCACAAATGCTCTCTCTATAGCTTCAAGCAAATCTTCCTGTTCAATCTCTTTTTTGTTAAACCGTCCTGCAAGAAGTGCGGCTTCATTGATAATGTTTGCCAAGTCTGCACCTGCAAGTCCTGCGGTTTGTTTGGCGACGATTTCCAAATCCACATTTTTGGCAAGCTTGACACCTTTGCTGTGTACTTTCAGGATGGCCAAGCGGCCTTCATAGTCAGGCTTGTCTACAAGCACTTGTCTATCGAAACGTCCCGCTCTAAGCAGTGCCGCATCAAGAATTTCAGGTCTGTTGGTTGCGGCCAGGACAATGACGGGGGTATCGGTACCAAATCCGTCCATCTCTGCAAGAAGTTGATTGAGGGTTTGCTCTCTTTCGTCGTTTCCTCCCATTTGACCCCCGCTGGCACGGCTTTTTCCGATAGCATCTATTTCATCGATAAAGATAATGGAAGGCGCTTCTTTTTTGGCCTGTGCAAAAAGGTCGCGCACACGGCTTGCGCCCACACCTACGAACATCTCTATGAAAGATGAACCGCTTACAGAAAAGAAGGGTACCGAAGCTTCACCTGCTACCGCTTTTGCCAACAATGTTTTGCCGGTGCCCGGAGGACCTACAAGCAAAAGGCCTTTAGGTATTTTGGCACCAAGCTCAATATATCTTTCCGGATATTTAAGAAAATCGACGATTTCTTTCACTTCATCTTTTGCTTCTTCGACGCCTTGCACATCATCAAATTTGGTATCCGGTTTTTCGGAATTGATAAGTTTGTCGGCTTTTCCTGCACCCAAAATACCTCCGCCCATACCTTTTGACATTTTGTTTGCCAGAAAGATCCAGATCGCAAAGAAGATAAGAATAGGCAACAGCATACTGATAATTTCAGAGAACCATCCGCTTCCCATAACACCTTCGTAGGTTATTTTTTTCTCTTCTAAAAGAGGGATAAGATCTTTGTCGTAAGTAGGTACGTTTTGTGCCACATAACGTATTTTCTGTCCTGAAGTTTCAGCAATGGCTTCAACGGTAGAAGGAGTCAATTTGACACTGCTAATGTTTCCTTGCTCGATCTGCTCTTTGATTTGTGAATATTTCACATGCTTGGTTTGAGAAATATTGCTTTGCAGTACACTCCCAATCCCTTCGCTCTCGCCCACAAAAGATTTAAAAAGCATAATAAGCACGATAGAAAAAATTGCAAAAGCAAGCAAGGGATTGTTGTTAAAAAAATTTTTATTATTTTGGTTTTGGTTTTTGTTGTTTTGATTTGGATTAGCCATTAACGTCCTTTTTTATTTGTTGGAACACATGCAGGGTTTTGCCCTGTTGACTGCCCGGCAGGCAGCACACCCATGCGACCGGTTATTTTTGATAGACAAGTGTGACCCACTCATCTTTTAATATTCTTTTAACTTGTGTAAACTCTTTGAAAGATTCAGACACTAAATCCTCCTTTTTATCCAAAATACCTGAAAGTATCAAATAGCCGCCTTCTTTTGCGGCAGATTTAAGATCTTTTGCTATAAATCTTAACACATCTGCGATGATATTGGCAATAACGATATCATAAACACCTATCGCCTTATCGATAGAACCTTCCCACACTTTGTCGTATGTTTCTTCGTTGAGCTTAAAGTTCTCCTTGCAGCTGTCTACACTAAGGGGATCTGTGTCGCACAGTTCGACGTTGGCGCCGAGTTTTTTACAGGCCAATCCCAGTATCCCCGAACCGCATCCCACGTCGATGACATGCTGTCCTTTGGAGACATACTCGCTAATCACTTCCAGGCAAGAAAATGTGGTCGCATGATGTCCCGATCCAAATGCTAAAGCAGGATCTATCTTGATATTGATTTTGTCTGGTTTGGGCTCATACCAGCTTGGAAAAATATAAAACTTCCCCGCTTCTATGGGTTCAATAGAGTCTTGATAAGCTTTAATCCAGTCTTTGTTTTCTTTTACTTCAAGGGTAAACTCCATCGCAATAGTATCACCCAATGTCGCCGCGAATGATACTAAAGCATCTTTAACGAAAGTTAAATCATTTTCGCTGCGTACGATTATTTTGCCTTTGTCCAGCTCAAGACCGTCATCATAAATGTTTGCGACAAAATCAGCAATAAAATCCACAAACTGATCATCAAGCGTAACGGTAAGTTCGTTATAGGTATCGTTCATTGTACGTTCCTTGTTAAGCGAAATGCTTCTGTAAGATCAAGCGTGCCCTCATAAAAGGCTTTGCCGACAATAGTTCCATGCACGCCCGCTTTGATGAGTCGTTTGATATCTTCGATATCTTTGAGCCCGCCGCTAGCAATCGTCTCCACGCCTGAAGCTTTGGCGATCTCCAAAGTAAAATCAACATTGACACCGCTTAGCATCCCGTCTCTGCCGACATCGGTGCAGATAATTGCCTCTACTCCGGCATGAGCGAACTCTTTGGCCAAATCGGTAGCCTTCATGGTGCTCACTTCTGCCCAGCCTTCCACCGCTACCATGCCGTCAATCGCATCAATGCCTACGACGATAGGATATTTGGCGGCCATTTCTTTGACAAACTGCGGATTTTTGACGGCTACCGAACCCAAAATCAGTCGATCGACGCCCAAATCAAGGTACATTTTAATCGTTTTTTCATCGCGAATACCTCCGCCGAGCTCCAGTTTTAGGCTGCAGTTTTGACGGATCTTTTTAATCTGTTCAAGATTTTTGGGCTCACCCGCAAAAGCACCGTTGAGGTCAACAAGGTGTACCCACTGGCTGCCCAGTTCTTCAAATTTTTTAGCTACTTGCCAGGGCTCATCAGAGTATATTTTTGCTGAATCCATTAAGCCTTTGCTTAGTCTTACGGCTTTACCGTCTTTAAGGTCTATGGCCGGAAGTATGGTCATTTGACACCTCGTGTCAAATGACGTGAAGAGCAAAGCGTGAAGAGCGAAGCGTTTTGGTATGCATTGCTTTGCAATGCTTTTGTTTGATGTTGCATATTTTCCCTTTATAGTTTTACAAAATTTTCTATGATTTTAAGTCCATTTTCATGGCTTTTTTCTGGGTGCGGCTGTATGCCAAAGATATTACCGTTTTGTACAGCGCTCACAAACGCATATCCGTAATGAGTTTTTCCTACAGCATAGGCATCGTCACATTGGACATGATAAGAGTGTACAAAGTAAAGATAAAACGCATCCGGCAATCCTTTGAAAAGCGGCGTTTCTTTTTGTTTGAACAGCTCATTCCATCCCATATGCGGCACTTTTCGGGGATGGTCAAACCGGCTTTCATCAAATGCTGCTACTTTTCCCGGTATGAGCCCAAGCCCTTCATGCGACCCAAACTCCTCGCTGCTCTCAAAAAGCAACTGCATCCCCAGGCAGATACCAAGAAGGGGTTTGCCGCTGTGCGCAAAGCGTTTGACCGCTTCATCCATGCCGTTGGATTTGAGGTGCTTCATAGCATCACCAAAAGCACCTACGCCGGGCAAGATAAGTTTATCGTACTGATCCAATTTGCCGGGATCGCTTTCTAACGTGACGGCAGCACCTACGTTGGCAAACGCATTGATGACAGAAGCAAGATTGCCCATCTTGTAATCAACAATTCCAATCACGATAAAACTCCTAATGTATATAAAGTGTTGTGATTATAGCAAATTAAATTGAAAGGTGTCGTCCACTATGGACGTCCTTTAGCCTATTTGGGTAAAATAAACTTTAATTTATCATCAAAATAAGGTGAACATGAGAGAGAAGATTGAGTATCAGGCAGTAAAATTACTTTTATGGTTTGCAAAAGTTTTACCAAAATCGTTTGTTTATGGTTTGATGTATTGGCTGACGCTCTTGGTTTATCATACAGACGCAAAAAGACGTCTTTTGACTCTCAACAATCTTGCATTGGCATTTCCTGAAAAAGAAGAGAAAGAGATAGAAAGAGTATCTAAGGAAGTATATAGTGAGCTTTCAAAGACCATTGCCGAAATTCTATTGATGTTTGCAGACAGATTTGATATAGACGAAGCAGTCGTAAATAAAGATGAAGCGATAGAGAAGCTCCAAAGGGCGATACAAGACAGCCCTCGAGGCATCATAGCTATGACAGCACATTTTTCCAACTGGGAGCTTTTGGCACATTTTTTGGCAAAACACGGTTTGCCGATGCTGGTGGTCGGACGGGAGGGGAATAATAAACTGATCGAAAATAATATTACCCAGCCGTTTCGCAAACGATACGGCAATGATACAACAACCAAAAAGAAAGCGATACTGTCTATGGTAAAAAGATTAAAAAGCGGGGGGAATGTGGGTATTTTGATTGATCAAAAAGCGGGAGGCCCTAATGCTGTCGAAGTGGATTTTATGGGCAAGCCGGCTCAAACCATCACCTCTCTTGCGACGCTCAAGCAAAAATTAGATCCCAAGATCATTCCTTTTTTTGCAGCGAGAGTTGCAAACGGAAAATATAGAATTATCATGCAAGAGCCTGTGGAATACAATGCTCAGGAAGAACAAGAAGAAGAAAAAAAGATAGAAAAAATGACTGCCAAATATAATGAAGTTATGGAGTCTGTTATTAGGCAGTATCCGTCCCAATGGTTTTGGATGCACAACCGCTGGAGAGTGGTGTTTTGATAAAAAAAGTATTGATACTCAGTGACGGCAGGGCAGGGCATGTCAGCCAGTCGGTGGCTTTGGCAAAATATGCAGGAGCAACGTATGATATTGTCCAAGTTGCGTTTAAGTCAAAAGCGGCAAAATTGCTTTCGATGATTTTGGATGCATGCCATGTATATACCCAGCATATCTATGATGAGTATAAAATACCGGAATCTGACTATGATGCTGTTGTTTCGGCAGGTTCAAGTACCTATTATCTCAATAAGACTATTTCGAAAAAGCTGCATGCTAAATCCATAGCGATGATGCTGCCAAAAGGGTACCGATATGATTTTGATGTGATTTTTGCACAGCATCATGATGCGCCGCCTTTTAAAGACAATATTGTTCAAATTCCTGCAAATTTTGCCTATGTGGAGCCTGGAGGGATTTATAGGGCAAAAAGGCCATCTATCGGCATTGTGATCGGGGGCGACAATAAGTATTTCACATTTTCCAAAGAAAAGCTCAAGCTGCAGCTAAGCTGGATCAAGCAGCATTTCAAAGGGTATGAGATTGCCGTTACGACTTCGCCGAGGACATCAAAGGAAATTGATGCGCTGATCAAAAGCAGCGGCTTTGATTATACGGTGATTTATTCAGAAAATCCTGTAAACCCGATACCGGATTTTATCAGCCGGTGCGAAACGGTATGTATCACATCCGATAGCACTTCGATGGTTTCAGAAGCTCTCTGTGCAGGCAAAGCAAATGTCATGATCTTGCCTTTGGAGAGCAAAAAAGAAAACAAGTTTACGCGGTTTATCAAATCATTGCAAAAACAAGGCTATGTGCATATCTTTGACGGGACATTTAAGCCGTGCAGCAAAAAAATAGATTTTTGCCGTTACGCCAAGGAGGCTAAATTATGAGAATCGTACAGTTGCTGCCCGAACTCAACGAAGGCGGAGTGGAACGGGGCGTTGTTGATTTAAACAGGGAGTTTATTAAAAAAGGTATTGAAAATATTGTTATAAGCAACGGCGGTATCTTAGTAGATCAAATTTTAAAAGATGGCGGCAAACATATACAACATGATATATGCAGTAAAAATATATTTACCGTTCCCTTAAGAGTGTTTAGGTTAAGAAAGATACTTAAAAAGATAAATCCGGATATCATCCATGTACGAAGCAGAGTTCCCGCCTGGCTTGTATATTTTGCAAATAGATCATTAAAGTTTAAAGTTGTGAGTACCGTACATGGTTTTAATAGTGTAAATTTTTACAGCAAGATCATGACGATGGGCGATCATGTGATTTGCGTGAGCGGAGCTATCAAGTCTTATGTCCAAGAGCATTATCATACGGCTGATGAAAAGATCACGATAATTTCAAGAGGTATAGATCTGGTCAAATTTAATCCGGAAAATATTGATAAAGATTTTATCAAACAGTTTTCTAAGCAGTATGGGCTAGAAGGGAGATTTGTTGTATCAGTAGTAGGGCGGATTACACAGCTCAAGGACCACCAAACGTTTATTCGCGCGATTGCACTTTTAAAGCACGAAAACCCCACGATAGCAGGCTTGATCGTTGGTGGTGCGCATGAAGACAAACAAGGTTATTTTGATGGGCTTAAAAAATTGGTTGGCCAATTGGGAGCGGATGAAAATATCATTTTTACCGGATCCCAGGATAAGGTAGCAGAGATTTATACCTTGAGCGATGTGGTCGTGAGTAGTTCCAAAAAGCCCGAAAGTTTCGGCAGAAGTGTTGCCGAAGCCTTGGCGCTCAATACGCCCGTTGTTGCTACTGCTCACGGCGGGGTTTTGGATATCATTATCGAGGGAGGAAACGGCTTTTTTTATCCTGTGGGAGATGCTTATGGGTTGGCAGAAAAGATCATGGCGTGCCGTACTCTGAAGTTTGACGGATATGATTATGTTTCTAAATTTTTTTCTCTAAAGCAGATGGTAGAGAAGACGTTAGCGGTTTATAAGGATAAGTTGTGATGATTAAAAAGGTACGATATGGCTGAAATATTAGCATTGGGTGATTGCAACACAGCGGGTGTAGGTGATTTGTATGCTCAATCCTATCCAGAATTGTTTGCAAAAAAGATTGGAAAAAACGTAAAAAATTGTGGGTATACAATGTCTACCACAAGGGAAATGATACATTTTTTTAATAACAATTTTACGAAAGATACAGAGATAATTTTAATACAATATGGCTTGGTTGATTCGTGGAAAACGTTTAAATATTCTCCCTATGTGTTGTACTATCCAGATACGACAGCCAGAAAATTTTTTAGAAAATTAGTAAAAAAATATAAAAAAATCTGTAAAAAATTAGGTTTAAATGAATTGCTTGGCGTTAAAAATGTTGTTGATTTGGATGAATACAAAAAGAATATCGAATATGTTATTGAGAAAGCAATAGGGCGTAAAATTTTTTTAATTGATACAATTCCAAATCAAGAAACCTTTAGAAACAATGAAATACAAAAATACAATGAAATAATGAAGATATTAAGCTTGAAGTATCAAAATGTTTTTAAAGTAAATACATATTATGATTTTGAGGGTCAGAAAAAGTTTTATTTGGATGAAACACATATGAATGCTGAAGGAATTAAATTAATAACTGACAACATTTTAACAGTTTATGTAGACACAATAAGTTTACAATAGGCGAATATATGACAGTTGTGCAATTTTTAGCATCAAAGGGACGAGGAGGACTAGAGAGTATCTTTTCAGATTTATGCCTTGCCCTCAGTGCTCACGTTAAGCTTCATGTGATTGTGTTTAAAGATAGTGATGTTTTATCAACTTTGGATAATCGTGTGCAAATCCATCTATTGTCTTCTTATTCTAGTAGATTTAATCCTTTATTGTATTTTGAACTTTTCTTGCTGCTTAAAAAAATTAAACCCGATCTTGTGCATACTCATGGCGCCAAAGCAACAGAGATTATGTACCATCTTTCACAAATATTGTTTTTTAAACAGATTGCAACGAAACATAATGCCAGAAAAGGAAACATTTTTAATAAGATCAAATATGTTACAGCGGTCTCTATGGATGTGGCGAAAAGCATTGCAAGCGATCATGTTAAAATTGTTTACAATGGTCTGATGCTCCAAGCTATTCCAAAAGGGAAAATAACGCATAAAAGATTTACAATTCTTGCCGTGGGACGACTTGACAAAATTAAAGGTTTTGATATTTTAATTAAAGAGTGTGCGAAGCTGGAATTTGATTTTTTGCTTCAAATTATTGGTGAAGGAGAAGAGAAGATTTCACTTCAGAGTTTGATTGATGATTTTGGATTAAATGAAAAGGTGAAACTGTTAGGCTTTCGAAAAGATATTCCATTAATGATGCACAATTCTGATGTGGTTGTACTAAGTTCACATAGTGAAGGTTTTAGCTTGGTGATGATTGAAGCACTTTTTTATGCGAATTCGTTTATCTCAACTAGAGTTAGCGGTGCTACCGAAATTTTAGATAGTCAGTTTTTAATTAATGGATGGGATGTGGCCGAAAAGATTAAAGATGTATATCTCAATTATGATCTTTATAAAAGTGATTTTATGCATTTGAAAAAAAAATTGCAGAAAAAATTCTTACTGCAAAACATCATAGAGCAGTATCTAAACATATATCAAAAAGTTTTACATGAAAAGAAATTTAAATAAGTATGATAAAAATTATGACAATGACTTAAGCAAATAAAATAATTTTTATAAACAAAGAGAAGAAAATGGTACTTAAAATATTAAAAATTACAGATAGCAAGCCGGGGCATGTTACGGTTAGCGATGGTGTTATTGAGGGAATACGGAAGAATTATGCAGTTGAAACTATTGAGATGAATGTGAGCCTAAGGATAAAATTTTTTTCTCATATTTTAAAATTTATATTTAATAACAATTGGTTTTTTAAAAAGATTTTACTTCATGATTGGACTATGACATTTTTTTATAAATATAATCACAGGCCAAATCAACAAATTCATTTGATTGTTTCAACAGGAGGAGACACCGCATTCATGAATATATGGCTAGCAAATATGTTAAATGCAAAAAATATTTTTTGCAGTAGTTTGAGGGGGATTAAGCCCGAACATTTTTCTCTTATTGTTAGTACTTTGGAACTTCATCTAAAAAATAGCATCACGCTTGAGAGTGCACCAACAAAAATTGGAACAAATAATATTTCTAAAGATGTCATACAATTTTGTGAAGAAAAAAGCATTAATAAAAAACAAAAATATTTTGTTTTGTTGATTGGAGGTGATGGCGCCGGATATAGATACACAAAAGAAGATTATGAGAATTTAGTTAAAAATTTTATGAAATTAGTACTTAAAAATGGTGCTAAAGGACTCATTACTACTTCTAGAAGAACCGGGAAAAAGAATGATATATTTCTTTATGAGCAGTTTTCAAGGCATAATGACCATATTGCGCATAGTGTTTATTTTTCTAAAAATCCAGAAAAGGTTGTTGCTGTTTATCTTGAACTCGCATCGGCTATTTTTGTAACTGAAGAAAGTGGTTCCATGATAACAGAGTCATTATTTTGTAAAAAACCTGTATTTACTCTTTATCCAAGACGAATTAGAGAGCAAAAAAGATATAAATTATTTCTAGATGATTTACGAGATAAAAAAAGAATTGTAAGCTTTGCCATACAAGATGATTTGGCTGCTCAGAATATACAGAGTTTTTTGTTTTTATATCTAGAAAAAACACCCATTGATGATTTGGCTGAAAAAATTCGTCCTTTTATTTTAAAATGCTTTTGAAATTAAAAAGCAAGCAACCTTCCTATTCTTTTTTGTAGTAATAATAAAGTATAGTTTTCATACGTTTATCATAAAAATATTTCTTTTTTTTGATGCTTTTTATCGCATTTCTATCTTTAAATTCTACACTTTTCCATGTATGATAGACAATATCTTTTGGAATGATAGGCTCTAAGTAGGTTTTAATAAAAGGGTAAAGAGAAGAGTTAAAGGAAATTGCCTCAGAATGTTGTTTTGCAATTTGAATTTTAATGCGGTTTGCCTCTTCTTTTAATAGCTTATTATTATTTGTTGATAACATTTGATCAACAGGATTATTGAATAAATAGTAAGAGGTATGAAACCCGGCATCGCTAATTTTTTTAAGTTTTTCGCTTTGCAATGAACTCTCAAAAATAATAATTGATTTAATATGATAACGTTCATCGAGATAATTTAAATGATTCAGGATTAGGTCTATATTCTTATCGGATACATTTTTAACATCCATCCATATTTTTTTAATTTTGTAAGGTTTGATTTTTTTTAGATAGGTTTCAAACGTTGTTCCGCCAAGGTCTTCCTTGTCGTGTCCAATTTCAAAGCAAGATATGCTATTGTCCTTTGTTTGAAAAAAAAGATCAAGTTCAAACGATCGAATACCACTCTCTAAAATGCTATTAAGTTTGGTAAAACTATTCACTTCATGTGGAACCATCCGGCCGTCAAGCTTTTGTGCCAATAAATCCTCAATATTCTTTTTTTGAGAGATATGTTGAAATGACGCTAATAATAATTTAAAAATAACAAGTATTAGAAAAATAGAAAAAACAATTTTTTTAATCAATAACTTTCCTTGTGCGCTAAAATATGCAAATCAGTGCTATAATTATACTCATAATTAATTTTTTTATACATCAAAAGATTTTATTACTGACAAAAAAAGAATGCTATCAAGGCGTAGGAAAATACTCAATGCTCTGCTTAAAATACAAAGAAAAAAGTTTTTTTTGTTTTAAAAAATCATTATTGATGAGCTTAATATATTCGTCTGCGGTTACTTTGATTTTGTTGGGAATGGATAAATTATATTCGACTAGCAATGAATTTTTTTTATTTGATATAACACGAAGAGAAAGTTATAAAGTATTTTTTTTGATATTAATGCTCTCAATGATATCAAAACCAAAAATCAGATTGTCGATTATATCAATTTTATTATTATTTTCATTTTTTCAGTATATGCATTATGAGTATTTTGGTAAAAACATTGGTGCTATAGAATTTTATTTATTCTTTACAAATACGCATGAAGTTTTTGAAACACTAAATACAATGTGGAATATGGCTTTTGTACCAATTTCAATCGTTTTGGTTGCTTTTGTTTTAATTTATTTTATAGATGTAAAGTTTGGTTCAAAAGTTTTCAAATATAAGTATGGATTGCATATCTTATTGGTAGGTATTTTGTTGCTAATAAGTCAATTATTTTATTTTGCAAATATAAAACAAGATGGGTTTCGGCATAAAGATGGTAAGTTAATTTACCCAATAACCAATAGACATTCTGCGAGAAATTTTTTTGTAAGTATGAATTATTTTATTGCAGGAATTATGCCCAAGAAATTTTTTTCTCAAACTCAAACATTTCAAATTTTAGAAAAGCCAAAACTTGTTATGAGTGACACAAATAGAACAATTATATTAATAATAGGAGAAAGTCTTCGGTATGATGTGTTTTCTTTATACGACAATAAATTAACCCCAAAATTACAGTCATTAAAAACTGAACCTAACTTCTTTGCTAAAAAAATTTATTCAGGCGGCACGATGACAAAAGTATCTGTAGCTACATTGTTGAATAGATTACAATACCCATCTTCATTGGAACAAATTAACAATGAAGACAATTGTATATTTAAATTGGCTAAAGAAAATCATTTTGGCACCTATTTTGTTTCGGCGCATGACAATAAGGCCCTTGAAGACATGAGAGATACGATGTGTCCAAAATATATCGATACAATGCTTTCTCGAGATATGTTTAAAAATTATATTGTTCCGTCTGGCTATGATGTAGATTTGAAAAAAATATTATCTAAATTAAATATTCTCAACCAAAACAATTTTATAGTCTTGGAGCAGAGAGGATCGCATGCTCCTTATGAAAAGCAATATCCTGCTGAGTTCAATAAATATACCCCTTATGAAAATACAGCATTTTATACAGATTATACACTTTATGATTTAATACAATATATAAAAAATAATACACTACAAGAAATTTTTATATTTTACGTTTCAGATCATGGCGAATTATTAGGCGAGGATGGTAAAAATGGGCACGGACATTTAGAAAAAAATGTATATGAAATTCCCTTTATAATGTATACAAACAGTAAAAACAAAGAAACAGAAAAGATATTTAAAAACATAAGAAGTCATTATGATCTTTCAAATTACATTACATTACTGCTAGGGTATGAAGTCGATTTAAACATGGATGAGGATAGAGAGATTTATATTCTCAATGCTGATTTAGAAGGATTTTCTGGTTATGGCAAAATAAGAATTATTGATAATAAAGAAGAGCAAATAGAAGTACTGTACAATTAGAAAGTTTATATAAATAGATTAAATAAAATTCAATGTTTTTATGCAATATATTGAACATTTCCTTTTTAGATTTAATTACCTTGAAATTTTTTTGTTTGGCTTTGCAGGAAAAAGACAAAACCTTAGCCTAAAAGCTAAGCTTCATCCCGCCGTAAAAGCTGTTATTGAAGGTTCTGTCTACATCTTCATAGTCTGTTTTTATGTTTCTATACCCTGCAAACACATGGATTTTTGAGATCACTTCCATATCGGCTTCGGTTCTAAACTCCGAGTAGCTGTCTCCGTCTGAGAAAGTCAGTACAGAAGGTGCGTAGGCAAAACTAGCCATCAGTGATGTCGGAGGAATGGTGTCGTTGAAAGGAAGCCTGTAGGCTGCTTTGGCCATCAAGGGAAATGCTATGAAATCATCTGCAAAAACAAATTTAGCTCCCAGACCCAGAGTGAGGCCTTCTATTCCCTGGAGGCTGTTTTCGCCGCTTACGCCAAATGCGGTAAGGCCGTCTCCGTCGCTGTTGAGATAGCTTGCATGCATCATATACGTGGTGCTGCTGGAATAATCAACCAGCACATTGAGATTTGCAGTTCCAAAAAGTTCAAAATCTTCGTTATTGATATCTATTCCAATACTATTTTCAGCCTGTAATAAACCACCCACTAAAAGCAAAGGCAATAATAATTTTTTCATCTATAAATCCTTTTCATATTTTTTTCATTTCAATGATAGCACAGAATTGCTTTGAATCGATAAATGATTTAATCTGCCGGCATACCTTTTTCTTTCTTTTGTTTTTCGCGGGCTTTCTTTTTTTCTTCTATCATCGCTGCGTCCCGCAGATCTTCTTCGTTGTCATAGCGTGCCGCATCGAGAAATTTGGATTGGTCGTCAAACTGACCGGTTTTAACACCCCAAAGCAGTGCGATGAGACCCAATGCCCCTAAAAATGTAGAAACACTCAGCATTAAGATCATAATATTTTCAGACATCAAAGCCCCTTTAATTTCATCATTTTGATACGCAGCGAGTTGCCTACTACAACCAAAGAGCTTAAACTCATAGAGAGTGCCGCTACAAGAGGATTGACAAATCCAAGTATAGCAAGCGGTACGGCCACTGTATTGTAAAGCAAGGAGAAGGCAAGATTCTCTTTGACTGCCCTGAAAGTGCGGTTAGAGATAGCGTAGGCTTCATAAATACTTTGGGGTTTTTCATCCATCAAAACAACATCGCTGACCCCGATAGCGATATCTGCTCCGCTTCCCATGGCTATGGCGATATCTGCCTTGCTAAGGGCAAGGGTATCATTGATTCCGTCTCCCGCCATGACTATGATGTGGCCTTGTTGATGAAATCCATCAATAAGGTTCGCCTTGTCGGCAGGGAGAAGTTTGGCATAGACTTCTTCTATCCCTACGGCGTTGGCGACATGGTGTGCGCTTTGTTCGTGGTCTCCGGTGAGCATGACGACCTTGATACCCATTGCTTTGATAAGCGCAATGGCTTTGGCAGCATTTTCTCTGATCGTATCGCTCAGTTCAAATCGTGCAACAAGCTTGCCGTCGATGGCGAAGAAAAAAAGAGAATACATACTCTCATAAGCTACTTTTATTTGTGCCTCATTCATAAAATTGAGGTTTCCTCCCCTGAGCTTTGAACCCTGATGAACGGCCTCAATGCCTTTGGCTTCAATACTCTTAATCTCTTCAAGGGGAAATTCGTGAAGCATCTCGTAATGGCTTTCAAGATAGTTGACGATGCCTTGGCTGATGGGGTGATTGGAGGTGTGTACGAGTGAATAGAGCAGATCAGGATTAAACCCTTCAAGGATCTCGGCATTTATGACCGAAGGTTTGCCTTCAGTGATAGTGCCTGTTTTATCAAGTGCCAGAAGATTGCTTTTTGCCATGGTTTCCAAAAAGGTCGCTTCCTTGAAAAGGATACCTCTTTTGGCAGCCATAGAGATACCGACAAGCGTGGACATGGGTGTTGCAAGGCCCAAAGCACAAGGACAAGCGATGACAATGACGGAAATGCTGATGATAAGTGCTTGTTCGAAACTTCCGCCATACAGATACCACCCTGTAAAAGTGGCAAGAGCAATCAAGAGAATGACACTGGAGAAATATCCTGAAATTTCATTGGCAAGCTGTTCGATTTTTGGTTTTTTGGTAATAGATTCTTCTAGAAGCTTTACGATAGAATGAAGCAAAGAATGAGAAGCATCTTTGGTGGCCTCATAACGCAATGCGGAGTCCAGGCAGATCGAGCCGCTGAGGATTTCGTCCCCTTCTTTTTTGTAGACAGGTTCATTTTCTCCGGTCAGGGAGCTCTCGTCAAAGGAGCCTTGGCCGGATACAATGAGTCCGTCTATAACGACTTTTTCTCCGGGTTTGAGTTCTATAAGGTCTCCGGTAACAATATTTTCGATACTTACAAGGCTTTTGATGCCCTCTTTGATCAAAGTGACTTCCGTCGGTGTGCTTCCCATGAGCGTATCAAGTGTATCGACAGCCTGCTTTTTGCTCAATACTTCCAAATATTTTCCGACCAAAACAAACGTAATAATCATCGCCACGGAATCAAAATAGACTTCCCCGGTCCGCGTTAGCATCGCGTAAATAGAATATATGTATGCAAAAAGCGCCCCCGAGGCAACCAGGGTGTCCATGTTGACCATTCTGTTTTTGTATCCGTAATAAGCCCCGCGAAAAAAAATCCATCCGCTGTAAAAAAGCACAGGTGTTGCCAAAATGAATTCGGCAAAATTGAGAATATCTTTAAACTCCTGCTTGATGCCTGTAGAATATCCGGCATACTGGGCTATGGCAATCCACATAATATTCATCGTGCTAAACACTCCCACCAGAATGCGCGAATAATACTCTTTGCGTGTTTTTATTGCACGTTCTTCTTGCAGTTTGGGGTCATAGGGATAGGCATTGTAGCCGATAGAGCGAATGGTTTGGATGATTTGCGAAAGTTTGATGATCTGAGGATCCCAGAGTATTTTGGCTTTGTTGTTGGTGTAGTTAATGTTTGCCTCAATAACACCTTCGGTTCTGTGCAGTACTTTTTCATTGAGCCACACACAGGCAGAACAGTGGATGCCTTCAATGATGAGGTTAATCTCCCTGATTCCGTCCTCATGGGTCGTGATATATTTGTTCGCAAAACCTTCTAAATCAAATTTTTCCACATCATTAGCTTGGTTTTTTGCAGGCTGAAGCACCGTATCCCCAAGTTTTTCGTAAAAGCTGTCAAGTCCTTCATTTTGAAGAAGATGATAAACTCCTTGGCATCCTTTGCAGCAAAAATGAAGTGTCTGCCCATGATGCTGTTCTGCTATCATCACCTCTTCATTAAATTTGAGATTGCAATGTGCGCATGCGATTTGTGCCAAGTATGGTCCTTAGAAAATATCAATGGGGCTTATTTTATCTAAATATGAGTAAAATCCCGCATGGAAATAGTATTATTATGGACTTTTATTCTAATCGGCTTAGAGCTTCTTGAAGCATTTTTGCAGCGCGCAAATACACTAGGAGGAGTACTCCAAAATCTCTACAGATATTATGAAAAAAGTATTTTTCTTTTTTTCTTGGCGCATCCGGGATTTTATTTTGTGCTATTTGTGGCGCTTTATAGCAATATACTCAATGCGGGCATGATTTCTATCATTGCTTTTAAGGTGTTTGATATTTTTTATAAAATTGAACTGATAAAACAGATTTTTATTCAAAAAAAAGTTTCAAAAGAAATGGCGGCAATGCTGGAGTGGAAAATACCTCTTTGGTTTTTCTTTATCGGAGCATCCGTCTATCCTCTTTTACTCTTTTACGCATTAAGTTGACTTTTTAGCTTAAAAGGATTATAATACTTTCACTACATACTTAGTGTTATCGTTTCACTAGAGTATATCTCCATTTATATCACAAACTCAAGAGGATCCATGAGCGACCAAAAAAAATCAAACACCACCACTAAAAAAAATAGAACGCACATACCGGTTGAAGGTTACAAAATAGAGGATCTTCAGCAAAAACCGCTTACAGAACTTATCACCATTGCCAAAGAGATTGAAGTTGAAAACCCCAATGAGTATCAACGCAAAGACCTTATTTTTGAAATTTTGAAATCACAGGTAAGCCAGGGCGGATTTATCCTGTTTACCGGCATTTTGGAAATTATGAATGACGGCTATGGATTTCTTCGTTCTATCGATGGAAACTTTGCAAACTCAAGCAACGATACGTATGTAAGCAGTACGCAAGTGAAGCGTTTTGCATTAAGAAACGGAGATATCGTCACAGGCCAGGTGCGTCCGCCTAAAGATCAAGAGAAGTATTATGCGCTTCTTAAAATAGAGGCGATTAACTATCTTGCGCCTGAAAAATCCAAACAAAGACCGCTTTTTGATAACCTCACCCCGCTTTATGCCAATGAAAAACTCAAACTCGAATATAACCCCATGAAACTCACGGGCCGCGTACTTGATCTTTTTACTCCTATAGGAAAAGGACAAAGAGCTTTGGTGGTAGCTCCGCCTCGTACGGGTAAAACGGAACTGCTCAAAGAACTGGCACACGGTATTACCTATAACAATCCTGATGCATCGCTTATGGTACTGCTTGTGGATGAAAGACCCGAAGAGGTGACTGATATGCAGCGTTCGGTTAAGGGAGAAGTATACAGTTCCACGTTTGATTTGCCTGCACAAAATCATGTTAGAACAGCAGAAATGGTGATAGAGAAAGCCAAAAGACGCGTAGAGATGGGCAAAGATGTTGTTATTTTGCTTGATTCCATTACAAGACTCGCCAGAGCCTACAATACAGTAACACCGAGTTCAGGGAAAGTGCTTTCGGGAGGGGTGGATGCCAATGCCCTGCATAAACCAAAACGATTCTTTGGTGCTGCAAGAAATATTGAAGAGGGGGGCAGTTTAACCATTATTGCCACCGCGCTTATCGATACAGGAAGCCGTATGGATGAGGTTATTTTTGAAGAGTTTAAAGGTACAGGAAACTCTGAAGTGGTTTTGAGCCGCTATGTTTCTGAAAGACGTATCTACCCGGCGATTGATGTCACAAAGTCCGGCACCAGAAAAGAGGAATTGCTCACAGATCCTGAAACATTGCAGAAAGTCTGGGCACTGAGAAATGCAATGCAGAACATGGAAGAGGTCGAAGGGTTAAAATTCCTTTTCTCTAAAATGCTGAAGACAAAATCTAACGAAGAATTTCTTTCTATGATGAATGAGGGCGCTTAATTTTTAAGCAGTTTTATTCTGAGGCACTAGCCGAAGCTTTAGTGAGATGAATTGGAGTGCGGCTTTGCTGCACTCCAAGAAGAAGGGTTTTGGGTTCTGAGGCACTAGCCGAAGCTTTAGTGAGATGAATTGGAGTGCGGCTTTGCTGCACTCCAAGAAGAAGGGTTTTAAATGAAAATAGGTGTTTTTGACTCCGGACTTGGCGGCTTGACTGTGGTTAAAGCGATTGCCGCACTTATTAAAGGCGCAGAAATCTATTATGTGGCCGACACCAAGCATGCGCCTTACGGAGAAAAAACTCCTGAGCAAATCGTGCAATACAGCTTCGATATCGCGCAATATCTTATCGAGAAGCATCAGATTGATGCTTTGATCGTGGCATGCAACACGGCAACTTCAGCTGCTATTAAGCAGTTGCGGGAACATTATCCCTCATTGATCATTCTGGGAACGGAACCGGGAATTAAACCTGCCATACAATGCACTAAAACCAAAAATATCGGAGTATTGGCTACCCCTGCAACACTCAAAGGAGAGAAGTATCAGCAGCTTGTTTCTGTTTTGTCGGCTCAGGCCCATGAAGATATAAAACTTTTTGAGCAGGCATGTCCAGGGTTGGTGGAGCAGATAGAAAAAGGGGAAACACAAAGTGTAAAGACCAGAGAGATGTTAACGGCATGGCTGACACCGATGTTGAAAAACCATGTGGATACCATCGTTCTAGGATGTACACACTATCCTCTCGTGGAATCGTTGATCAAAGAGATTATGCAACATAAAATACAGCTTATACAAACCGGAGGCGCCATAGCAAAACATTTGCTTTTCCAAAGCGAAGCCAAAGGGCATATCAATTCGGGTCCTTTGCGAATATTTCTCTTCGCCACGGGAGAGATACAAACGCAAATCATTGATCAAATCATCAAGCATCATGAACCGCTTGAGAAAATCGAAATAGAAAGCAAGCAATAAAGGCCTAAAATTTTTAAATCAATCCTACAGCTTCTCTGACTTTTTCCATTTTTGTCGAAGCAATGGCTCTGGCTTTTTTTGCACCTTCGTTCAGGATATCATTGACTTCGTCCATGTGAGTTAAATAGTAAGCTCTTCTCTCTCTGGCATGCGCAAGTTCTTCCCAGATCAACTCTTTGAGGTATTTTTTGAAATGTCCGTATCCCTCCTTGCCGCTTTTGTAGCGTTCTTGAAGTTCCAGTTTTTGTGCATCATTTAAAAAAAGTACAGCCAAATCATAGATGTGACACCCTTTATATTCGATAGGGTCGCCCAGGGGAGTTGAAGAACTGATAATCTTGTTGCATCTTTTTTGCAACTCTTTCTCTTCCATAAACAAATCGATAGCATTGTCGTAACTTTTACTCATCTTTTGTCCGTCTATCCCGGGAATTGTTGCAACTTCTTCCTGAACAAGATGCTCAGGAAGTATAAAAAGATCTCCGTATTCATTGTTGAATTTTACGGCGATATCTCTTGTCATCTCCACATGCTGGATCTGGTCTTTTCCTACGGGCACTTTTTGGGTATCAAGCAAAAGAATATCTGCAGCCATCAGTACAGGGTAAGAAAAAAGTGCATGACTTGCAGGAATGCCTTTGGCAATTTTGTCTTTATAGCCATGCGCACGCTCAAGCAATCCCATGGAGGTAAATTTGGAAAGTATCCAATAGAGTTCCAGTACTTCCGGCACATGGCTTTGCACCCAGAAAGTAGTTTTTTGAGGATCAATGCCCAAAGAAAGATAATCCACAGCCGCTTCGATGGTATTTTGTTTAAGTGTTTTGGCATCTTTGGAAGAGGTTAGGGAGTGGTAGTTGGCAATAAACGTAAAAAGCTCATGCTCCTCTTGGAGTTCAACCATAGGCTTCATCGCTCCGAAATAATTCCCTATGTGAAGTTTTCCGGAAGCTTGGATTCCTGTAAGTACACGCATCAATATATCCTCATAAAAAATTCAGATATTATAGCGTATTAAAGGTTATGGCTTACTCGTCTTCCATCCGTTCGCCACGTTTTCTCGCAACGATATCAAGCGGTACACCCTCAAAATCAAACTTGCTTCTAAGAAAATTTGCCAAATACCGTTTGTAGCTAAAATGCAATCCATCCGGGCGATTGCTGATAAGTGCGATTTTGGGCGGCTTGGTCTCGTACTGTGTAGCAAATTTAATCTTGACAACCGCTCCGTTATAGGAAGGGATATGGTGTCTGTTTATGGCTTCACGTATGACCTCATTGAGTTTTGAAGTCGGAATACGCTGCGTGTAGCGCTTATAGATCGCAGTGATCTGATCGAGTATCTTATGCACGCGCATACCCGTCTTTGCAGAGATGGTTATAAGGGGCGCATAGTGTAAAAATTTAAGTTCATCCCGGATGTCATTGACCGCATCTTCATACGTTTTTTCATCCCGGATATCCCATTTATTGATGACGATAAGACAAGCTAGACGATGTTTTTCTATGAGTCCTGCTACGCGCTCGTCCAATTCTGTCACACCTACGGTCGCATCAATCATAAGTAAAACAAGATTGGCTTCTTCAAGCATGGCCGTCGTACGCCCCAGGGCATATTTTTCTATACCGATGATTTTGCTCCGTCGTCGGATACCCGCAGTGTCTACAAAAGTAATCTGATAATCGTCATGCTCTATGGTTTCGTCTATAGGATCGATCGTCGTGCCCGCCACATCAGAAACGACAGATCGTTCTTCTCCCAAAAGCGCATTGAGCAAAGAACTCTTTCCGGTATTTACACGACCTATAATGGCTACCTTGATATGGTTGTCTATCTCTTCTTTGGTGTCGTTAATATCGCGAACGATCTCCTCAAAAGGATCAATCTCTTCGGTAAGTTCAAGCTCTTCTTTTTCTTTTCGCTCAGGGATATAGGTTTCAAGCCAGGCATAGAAGTCATTAAAATAACGGTTATGACTCACTGAAATAGGAAAAGTGACATCCGCACCAAACTCTAAAAACTCCCAATAGCGCTCTTCTTCTTTTTCATTGTCTATTTTGTTGACTATCAATGCAAGGGGCTTCCCTAGTTCCTGGAGTTGATAAAAAAGTGCTCTGTCTTCTTCCTCGGGCAATATTTTACCGTCCACCATATAGATGATCACATCAGCTTGTTTTGCTGCCCTGAGAGAAAGTTCGGCTACTTTGCTAAAGAGTTCAGAGCTATAGTCTATCCCTCCTGTGTCCATGATTTCAAAATCACGGTTGCCTGAGATGGTAACAATACGTTTTTTTACATCCCGCGTAGTGCCTGATATATCTGAGGTGATGGCATCTCTTTGTCTTGCCAAACGGTTGAAAAGAGAACTTTTCCCTACATTTGGACGTCCTAAAATGGCTACTTTTTTCATACTTTGTCTTTCTTGATTATTATAATAATTATAGCGTAATAAGTACCGTATATTGATTATTTTCTTTTTTAAACCAGGGTTTGATCGTTCCGCTGACTAATATGTTGTCATTTTTGTACATTCTCGCACAGATTGGTTATGGTGAGATCTTGACATAGAAAGGGTGTTTTATTTATGATTCATGGTTGATTTACATAATTATTGTAAAATAGAATTTAATTTTAAAGGGGTTGTCTATATGCTTAAAAAATATCTGATGAGTTTTATGGTGATCGCGCTGTCATCTTCTTTGATGCAAGCAAAAACACTTAAGGCGGATTATAAGGTGAGTTTTGGTGTGTTTGGGCAAATAGGAACAGCCAAAGCTTTGTTGACCCAAGATACTACACGGTATACTATAGATATCCGTCTTGATGCCGCAGGAGTCGCAAAAACACTCAGCAGAGGACGCACAGAAAGGCATATTTCACAAGGGCGGACGGTAGATGGCGCGATGAGAAGCGACCGGTATAAAGTTATTAGAACCGATAACTCTAAAACAGTGAACAAAGAGTACCTTATTGACCATAAAAATAAAAAAGTCACCAAAATCTATAAAAAATTCAAAAACGGCAAACTGATTTCTGAAAAAAAGAGCGTACTTGATTTTTATGCCAAAAATGACCTATTGACTCTTTATTTTAATCTCGAACAAATACTTAAAGACAAAACAACACCGCACAGATATACACTTCAAGCTGTAGGAGCAGAACGCCAAGACGGAAAAGTATCGCTGGTGATTCCGGAGTTATCGGATCTTGGAAGATATAAAAAAACATTGGGCAGCGGGGCTGATTGGTATGCAACGGCCATTATTCATGAAAAAATCTTTTTAAGCAAAGAAGGTGAATTGATGCTCTCAGTAGGCAAAGACGGTGTTGCGCAAAAAGCAGTACTCAAGGATGTGATTTTTTTTGGTGATATCCGTGCGGAACGGATCAGATAATTTTTCGAAATACGGCAGGGGGTGTCGGCTAAAGAGATGGATGGTGTCTGTTTGGTAAAAACAGGGCAAATACAATGAAAAAAATCATTCAAACGATGGATAGAGGTATACTGTTTATGCTTCTTGCTTCACTTAGTTTTGCTGTGATGGGAGGGTTTGCAAAAGTTGTCAGCCAAACATTGCCCGCAATCGAAGTGACTTTTTTTAGAAACGTAATAGGGGTGATTTTGGTAGGATTTTCTATCTACAAAACACCGCTTAGACAAAAAGGAGGTAAGCCTTTTTTGCTTTTATTTAGAGGCTTTATGGGCTTTGCTGCACTTTTGGCATATTTTTATATTATGGCTTATATTCCTTTGGGAGAGGCGGTGACATACAATAAAACATCTCCCATTTTTGTAGCAATATTTGCCTATTTTATCCTAGGCGAAAAACTTTCCAAAAGTGCTTTATTTGCTGTTTTGCTGGGTTTTGCGGGGATTGTATTTGTTGCCAAACCGGAAGGATTTTCTTTTGATAAATATGATCTTTTGGGAATTTTTTCCGGGATCGGCGCAGCCTTGGCCTATACCTCTATAAGAGAGCTTAGAAACTATTATGACACCAGAGCGATAGTGATGTCTTTTATGGGTATAGGCACGATCGCCCCGCTTTTTTTAATGACGGCAACACCCTATATTGACGCACCGGAGGATCTTGATTTTATTTTCTCTAGGTTTATTATGCCTCAAGATGTCGCATGGGTGTATGTTATGGCTGTAGGAATTTTTGCTACCGTTTCACAGCTGCTTATGACCAAAGCCTATGAGTTGACAAAAGCCGGCATTGTTGGCACGATAAGCTATAGCAACATTGTTTTTGCTGTATTTATCGGTATGATGCTCGGGGATCCTATGCCTGATTTTTGGACAGTTTTGGGTATAATCTTAGTCATACTGTCGGGATTGCTTGTGGCTTGGCCCAAAAAAGAAGACCGGACATGACCCATTATAAAAGGAGTATTATGATATTGATTGCCGGACCTTGCGTGTTGGAAAGCAGAGACAATGTGATGAAGATTGCCGAATCTTTAAAAAAGTATGATGAGGATTGTACAAAAGAATTTTATTTTAAAGCCAGTTTTGACAAAGCAAACAGAACAAGCCTGGACAGTTTCAGGGGACCTGGGCTTGATGAGGGATTGAAAATGCTTCAGGAAGTCAAAGAGCAGTTTGGCTATAAGATTTTAACCGATGTGCATGACTATACACAGCCTGCAGCTGCCGCCGAGGTTGCAGATGTGCTTCAAATCCCTGCATTTTTATGCAGACAGACCGATCTATTGGTGGCTGCTGCAAAAACATCCGCTGTGGTCAATATCAAAAAAGGACAGTTTCTCGCACCTTCTGCGATGGAGCATTCTGTAGGCAAAGTGCTTAAAACCAGAGGTTGTGACGGTAAGGTCAATTATGAAAACGCTAAAAAATATAAAGTATGGCTCACAGAGAGAGGGACCACATTTGGATACGGCAATCTTGTGGTTGATATGCGCGGATTGAAGATCATGAGAGAGTTTGCACCTGTGATTTTTGATGCAACGCATTCTGTGCAGATGCCTGCAAGCGGCGGCGCCACAAGCGGAGGAGACAGCTCTTTTGTGCCCTATCTGGCTAGAGCGGCCGCAGCGGTTGGTGTGGACGGTTTCTTTTTTGAAACCCATTTTGATCCAAGCATTGCTTTGAGTGATGGACCCAATATGATAGAATTACACAAGCTTGATAAACTTATTGAACAAATTGATGCCATTAGGATGATCGTAGAAGAGTAGTACGCAATACCATCTTTAGTTTGATATGCCAAGATAATAAGATGAAAAAAATAACCAAAGGAAACAAATGAAAATAGTAGAAGGATACTTATCGGTAGATAAAAGTAAAAAAGTAGCGATCATCAATGCGAGATTTAACCATTTTATAACGGATAGACTGGTTGAAGGAGCAAAAGATGCCTATGCAAGACACGGAGGAGATGCGGATACATTGGATCTTATCTTGGTGCCGGGTGCATTTGAAATCCCGTTTGCATTGGATAAAGCGCTTGCTTCAGGGAAGTATGATGCGGTATGTTGCGTTGGCGCAGTGATCAGGGGTGCAACTCCGCATTTTGATTATGTTTCTGCCGAAGCGACTAAGGGAGTAGCAAATATGGCGCTTAAATACGGCAAACCCGTCACTTTTGGTGTTTTGACTGTTGATAATATTGAGCAGGCGATTGAGAGGGCAGGAACCAAAGCAGGAAATAAAGGCGCAGAAGCAATGGTAAGCCTGATCGAGCTGATTAATCTTTACGGAGAGCTTGTATAATGGCAACAAGACATCAGGCGCGTACGGCAGTTGTGGGATTATTATATGCATATGATCTGGGCAACACAAACATTGCACATTTTTCAGATGAGATATTCGAAGAGGGGAAAATAAGAAATAAACAGAAGGATTTCTCTCAAGCTCTTTTCCAAGGCACAATAGAAAATCTTGAAATGATAGACAATGAGATTCAAAAGCATCTTACAGATTGGGATTATACGGATATAGGCAAGGTGGAAAAGTCTATTTTGAGACTGGGAGCTTATGAAATACTTGTGGCCAAAACCGATAAAGCAATCATTATTAATGAAGCTGTGGAGTTAGCCAAAGCACTCGCTGATGAAAAATCGCCAAAGTTTATCAATGGCGTACTTGATGCTATTGGAAAATAGGATTCTCCAATGGTAAACGAGGAATGGAAAATGAGGAATGAAAAATTAATATATGCATTTTTTCAAAATGCTGTGAATACAAATATTACGCTGCAATACAATCCGACGCTCATCACTCATCACTCATCGCTAAAAACTCTCAAAGGAGGAGTTTTTTATGCGCATGACGATTGATGAAGCTGTTGAATTGATTGAGAGATGTGATCTTAAAACGCTGGGCAAGATGGCTTATGCGCGCAAAAAAGAGTTGCACCCCAAAGGAGTAACCACTTTTGTGGTCGATCGCAATATCAACTATACCAATATCTGCTGGGTAGATTGTAAGTTTTGTGCATTTTACACGCATGAAAAAAAAGAAGATGCCTATATTCTTACTTTTGAAGAAATAGACCGAAAAATCGAAGAACTTTTGGCCATAGGCGGCACACAGATACTTTTTCAGGGAGGCGTGCATCCAAAGCTTCAGATAGAATGGTATGAAGATCTGGTAGAGCATATCCATCAAAAATACCCTCAGGTGACAATCCATGGATTTTCGGCTATTGAGATAGATTATATTGCTACAAGGTCCAAGATCACTATCGCTGAGGTGCTGAGCAGGCTGAAAGCCAAAGGACTCAGCTCGATACCCGGAGCCGGAGCCGAGATACTCAGCGATAGAGTGCGCGATATTATTGCGCCTAAAAAACTTGACAAAGATACTTGGCTTGGGGTACACAAAGAGGCGCACAAGCTTGGCATAAAATCCACAGCAACGATGATGTATGGCACGGTGGAGACAACAAGAGAAATCGTTGAGCATTGGGATTTGATCAGGAAGCTTCAGGATGAGACGGGTGGATTTCGGGCTTTTATCATGTGGTCCTATCAAAGCGACAATACAGAACTCAAAAGAGAGCTTTCGACGATCGAAAAAACCTCCTCGAACCTTTACCTGCGCTATCTGGCAGCGGCACGGCTTTTTTTAGACAATATACCCAATATCCAAAGTTCATGGGTAACCCAAGGAAGTTATATCGGTCAAATGGCACTGCTTTTTGGAGCTAATGATCTTGGCTCTACGATGATGGAGGAAAATGTTGTCTCGGCAGCAGGCGCAAAAAACGAGATGAACCAACAGCAAATGATAGAACTCATCAAGGATGTAGGCGAAAAACCGGCGAAGAGAAATACCGCCTATGAGATATTGGAACGATTTTACTAAAATGAAAAAATTATTTTTACTGTTAGCAGTTTTACAAGGAGTGTTGATGGCCCAAAGTGTCAAAGAGATAAAAATAAAGGATGCATCGGCTCCTTTGATTTATGAAGAGAGTATCTATATTCCTATCGTTTCAATGCAGCTTGTATTCCAAAACAGCGGACATTTGAGCAATACAAAAGACGGCTTGGCAGATATGAGCGCCAGAATACTTAATGAAGGCACAAAAAAAGAAGGGAGCGTGGGATTTGCTACTACGCTTGACGAGCATGCTATTGAGGTGGGAGCACAGGCGGGGCGCGAGAATTTTGTTATAGAAATTTCAGCGCTCAAGAGTGAGTTTGCTTTTGCAGTGGAGCGTGTTAAAGCACTCTTGGGCGACCCCAACTATACTCAAGAAACATTAGCGCATGTAAAAAGGCAGAAAACAGGATGGCTGATGCAAAAAAAGAGTGATTTTGATTATATAGCAGCCGCAAAACTAAGAGAAATACTTTTTAAAGACTCTCCACTTGGCAAACCTTATGATGGCACGATGCAAAGCATAGAGAGTATAACGCTAGAAGATATTGAGGAATTTATAGCCTCTCATTTGGGCTGCAATAATGTTGTGGTGGTAGCAGGCGGAGACATAACACTCCAGGAGGCTGAGACTTACACAAAAGAGATACTTTCTTTGTTGCCTAAAGTCAATACAGTCCAGATAGACAAAATCAAAGCATCAGACCAAAAACAAACTGTATTGGCTAAAGAGGAGACGCAGCAAGCCTATATTCATTTTGGTGCACCGTTTGCCTATGACTACAATCAGACAGACGAGTATAAGGTCAAAATAGCCGAATATCTGTTGGGAGGCGCAGGTTTTGGTTCTCGTCTTATGGAGGAGATACGTGTAAAACGCGGATTGACTTACGGTGTTTATGCCTCGTTGCGCCGTACCAAAACAGCATCTTATTTGAGCGGCTATCTGCAAACTAAACTGAGTACGCAAGAAGAGGCTAAAAACTTGGTGCAGCAAGTGGTGAATGAGTTTGTTAATGAAGGAATCACCCAAAAAGAACTCGATGATACAAAGAAATTTTTACTGGGAAGCGAACCGCTTCGCACAGAAACACTTTCTCAAAGGCTCAATCGTGCCTTTGAAGAATTTTATTATGGCAGACCCCTTGGATTTACCAAAGATCAGCTTGAGAAGATCGAAAAAGTAACGCTTGAAGAGATAAATATCTTTATCGAAGAACACAAAGAACTTATGGATCTTAGTTTCGGGATCGTAACTAAAGATGCAAAAAATAAAAATTAGGCAGTTGTGATTTTTGACAGATAACCAAGTCGGCAATCAATATTTTTCTGTCAATTTGACATCTTTTTCTTTGTTTTTTACGGTATTCATTATAATAAATATCGTAAAAGCAGTGCAGAGCAGCATCCCATAATTAATAATGATTCATTGTAACGGAGCAGAGCATGGAAGAAGCAAAAGAACTTTTTAAAAAACTAAAAATCCATACTTTGCTTGACCTTGCTCTTATTGTTCCCGCCTCCTATACAGACACAACACTCTCAAATTCTTTAGAAATCGGCAAAGTAAATACCCTTGAAGCCAAAGTAGAAGAAGTAAGTGTTTTTGCGGGAAAATTTCGTGTTTCATTTAGGCTTATACGTTCAGGCAAAAAGCTCTCTTCCACTTTTTTTCATTCGACACCGTATCATCATAAGCGATTTTCAATCGGAAGCAATCATATTATCCAAGGGCGTCTTGAGGAGCACAGAGGGTATTTGCAAATGCCGCAACCCAAATCCATTAAAGAAGCCGGGAAAATCACCCCTAAGTATAAAACATTGCTTAAGGAGAGTGAGATCGGCATATTGATTGCATCTTATATAAATGAGAGAAATCTTTACAGCGAAGGATTGGATAGTCATGAAGTAGCCACTTTGCTGCGCATTCATTTTCCTAAAACCTTAGAAGAAGTGTATCAAGGCGGAAGAGTAACGTCACAGAACACAAGGGCGCTTAAATTTGTAGAAGCCTACAATCATCTAAAAAAACTCAAAGGAAAACGTATTGATTTTCCGGCTTTGCATGCATTGGATGGAGAAATTAAATCTTTTGTGGAAAATCTCCCTTTTATTTTAACACCTGAGCAGCATAAAGTGATCGATCAAATACAACATGACATAGCCAAAAAAGATAAAGCTGCCAAACGAATGGTGGTGGGAGATGTGGGGTCAGGAAAGACAATGGTGATACTTGCCTGTGCGATGATGTCTTGCCCTCATAAAAGTATTTTGATGGCTCCCACTTCACTTTTGGCGTTGCAACTCTATGAAGAAGCATGCAAATATTTACCCAAAAAAATAAAAATTGCTTTGGTGATGCAAGGAAAAGAAGAGGGAAAATATCAGGAAGCAGATTTTATCATCGGAACGCATGCGCTGCTTTATAAGGAAGATTTGCCTCAAGCGGCTTTAGTAATGGTGGATGAGCAGCATCGTTTTGGAAGCAAGCAGCGCCAAAGGCTAGAATCACTTGTGGGCAGTCAAGAGAAAAAGCCGCATTTTATTCAGTTTTCTGCTACCCCTATCCCAAGGACGCAAGCGATGATGGAGTCTGAGTTGATTGATGTAAGCCTTATCACCACTACGCCTTTTGAGAGAGAGGTAGTGACAAAAACCATAGGAAAGCATGATTTTGGGCACTTGCTTGGACATATCAAAGAGGAGATCGCACAACAGCATCAAGTGCTTATCATCTATCCTTTGGTTCAAGAGAGCAGCGAAGTGCCCTACCAATCCTTAGAAGAAGCCAGAAGATTTTGGGAAGAACGGTTTGAGCGTGTGTACGTGACACACGGTAAAGATAAAGAAAAAGAAGAGATACTGCTGAGGTTTAGAGAAAAGGGAAATATTCTTTTAGCCACAACAGTGGTGGAGGTGGGTATCTCTTTGCCAAGATTGACATTGATTGTAATTGTGGGAGCTGAGAGATTGGGACTTGCTACATTGCATCAACTCAGAGGAAGAGTGGGGCGCAATGGACTGAAAAGCTGGTGCTATCTTTACAGTAATGCCAAGGGTGAAAATATAAGACTGGAACGTTTTGCACAAACCACAAACGGTTTTGATATAGCCAAGCTTGACTTGCAGTTTCGTAACAGCGGTGATATACTTGACGGAACGATACAAAGCGGCCAGAAGTTTAAATGGCTGGATTTGGCACACGATGAAGATATTGTAAAAAAAGCCAAAGACAGACTTAAAAATATTGAAAATAAAAAGCAATAAGACAATTTAGAAGCATTCATCTTCAACGGGCAGACAGGCGGCAAACCCATCCGCCGACCTGCTAATAAAGGCCGAATTTTCCGTCCGCTCTTTTGTACATAACGCGCATTTGTCCCTCTTGGTCGTTAAAGACAATGAACTGTCTTTTTTTCTCTGCTTTGAGTGCATCGATAGCTTCATCAAACTCAAGCGGTTTGTGAAGTTCCAAATCCATAGGAACGATCTCTACCTCTTCTGCGGTAAGTTCACCAACTGCTTCTGCACCTTCTCCTAGGTCTTTAAAGCTCATGATTTTATGATTTTTGATTTTATCTGAAAATCTTCTGAGCGATTTTTTTACTCTCTCTATTGCCAAATCGATCGCCGCATACACATCTTTGTCTACTTGTGTGACAACAATGGTATTTTTGTCTTTCAGATTTATGATGAATTCGACAGCAAAACCTTTTTTTCCGCCTTTTTCATTTGCCGAGATAATTGTATTTGCCGATATGATATCAAGATTGTATTTTTTAAGCCCCTCAAGCGCAATATCTGCATACTCCTTGATAGGTTCAGTTAAGTCAAAATGTCTTCCTGTAATACTTTTATTCATGATAAATCCTTTAATTTAATTTGTTTCTTTTTGTTACCGGGCAGAACCCGCTAACAATTTATCTCACTAAAGCTTCGTTTTTGGCTCAGGCATTTAAAAAGATTATGGATAACGAATATCCTGCTTAATTGTAACTTAGGAAACTTAATAAAGAGTAAATAAAGAGATCATATGCCTAATATAAATTAGGATTCCGGCTGATCGCTGATGTAGGCGTAACCCGTCTCTTTTTCTATAGTGATGCTAAAATTTGTATTGTCTGAAAGGGTAAAGGTAAATTGACAATCTGTTGTCATAATGCTGCTGTGATTTGGCTGAGTAGAGGTTGAAAAGCCTGCATGCGGTCTTCCTAAATGATCAAACCCTATATGGGCGGCATTGGTGCATCCGCCTGAGGGAGTAACGGCTTTTATGCCGTACTGTTTACTGATGAAAATCCTTTCGCTTACGGTACCGTCTCCTCCGTTTTGACACGCCGAACCGTTTATCCAAAACATCGGTTTGCCGTTGGCAGGATCGATCGCCGCTTCTGTTTTGTCAAAAAGAGCATTGGTTGCTGATTCCGTGTCATCGTCGGTTCCTATCATATAGTATTTGTCGGTTCCTGTGCAGGTGCCAAAAACGATCCTCCAAAACCGTTGGTGCCATTTTGGATTATCGAAATCATGTTTGTTGTCCATGAGCGCAAGATGCTGGGTGTATCTGATGTCTGAGAGGATGCTGTCTGCAGCCTCTTGCTTGATGTCGCGATCAAGTTTTGGCAACGATACCGCTGCAAGAATTCCCAATACTACAATCACCATGACGAGTTCAAGTAATGTAAATGCCGATCTTTTCATCCAGTTTCCTTTACAGTTTAAAAACATATATACCAATCATCCTAAATCTTTTGAAACGTTCTTTTATGATACGTAATCCACGGAGCATTGGTGCTGTCCGGATGATCGGGTTCTTTATACTCCACATAGACATCTACGATAACATTCAACGGTGATCTTGGAGTTGTTACTGTATTGCTGAAAATGCGTGTTGCAGCGCATGAATTGACTTCTCCGGCATGACCGATATAGGCGATACGGGTACGAATCCGGTATCCGTTTCCTGTTGCCGGCGAACCGATTGTTGCGTCTATATCATGGAGGCAGTTATTTGTTGCGTTACGGTCATTGGCGGTTACGGCCATTACGGCATATTCTGTATAGCTTTTGGCAAGCAGGGCAGCTTGCTCTCTTTGAAACTGCGTGGTTGTTTCTTTGACCATTTTGCCCGAGAGTGAGATGATAAGCATGGCTACCGTTGCCATCAACACGATGACGATGATTGCCGTGAGCATAGAGAAAGCGTGCCGCATTGTTTGAGATGTCATCAGAATACCGCCTTTTCTTTGCAAGAGGTGATATTGAACTCATCGCCGATATTTTCATCCCTGCAGATTTTAAATCGCACGGTCCGGCCCGCACCTTGAAATTTAAAGGTGCTGACGTTTTTGAGCAGAAGCGATTTTGTGATGCCGATCGTAGCATTTGGCAGGGGAGCAAAATTGTAGTAAAGATAAAGATCGCCGTTTTCCACAACGAGCGCGTAGGAACTCCATGCCAGTTTATAATGCTCTGCAATTTTTGAAGCATTGCCATCAAGCGTAAGCGTCTCACCGGTCTCGCCGCTGATCCCGTGCGCAACGGGAGGGTCCTGCGGAAAATAAAGGGCTGCATCCGCGATCGTTTTGTTGTGATCGGAGAGGTTTTCGATGATCGTCTTGGCCAGTTCAAGGTTGGACCCGGGAGTTTGGATCGTATGGGCGGTACTCGCATCCACATCGCAAAAACCGCTCCATCCGGGTTTTCGGTTTGCATCCGACGTTATGGCTTCAAAACCATCACCGTCATAGGCAACCCATTGCAATACGGTGTAATCATCAGGATTATGTGCCATGGAGGTACTAATTTCTTCGGGCGCGCCTGTTGTGTCCACTCTTCGTATGACTGTCCCGGGGATGGCATAGCGCAGGCGGTTAGCGATTTGGGTGGCCGCAAGTTCTGTTTTTAGTGCGGCGCGGTGCTCTGCACGCTGCAAAATATAACTTTGATAAACCTGGGCAATCAGTTCGGAGGCCAAAGAGGCGACAATACCAAGTATGGTAATGACGATCGTCACTTCTAAAAGAGTAAATGCCGAATGAAGTGTGCGTATTTTCATCTAAAACTCTCTCTCTTCAAGTGTTGTCGCGCCAATATTGCAGCTAAAGGCATGCAAGACGATCTGCTTTTCAAGTTCTTCATGGCCGCTGCTGCTAGTCAGCATCACTTGGATATGTTTGATGTTGGTAGAATTTGCAGAGGGTGTCCACGAAGGAGTAAAGACAATCCCCTTGTCGCCTCCCGGATCCAGGTAGGTTCCGCCGCTGATCGCGTCGCTGATGTATGAGATGGAGGTATTGATGTCGATCGTTGTTTTTTCGACATAGTCGCTTGCAGCATCTTCGATCAGGGTAAGCTGCGCATTTCCTGCCAAATCATCTATGTCGTCTCTGTCGCCCCCGTCGCTTCCCAAAGCTGATGCAGGCAAACGCAAGCCGTCATCGCGGACAAAGGCGCGTTTGCTCTCTTTGGGCGTGCCTGCGCGGCGACCTGTGTTGTTGTACTCGATTAAGTTCGTATCTCCTCCGGCAGCTGTTAAAATGGGATCGATAAACCGTTCATCCGCACTGTTTTCATCCCAATGGTACCCTAAAACCATATTGACCTGCGAAGCAGCTTCATTGATCGCTTCTTGCTGGATGGCAACATAACCGCTTTTGGCAGCCTGTTGAAGAAGCATAGGGGCAGACATCAGCACGATGCCGATTACCACAATTGCGATGATCAGTTCGATCATTGCTATGGCAGGACGCAGAATGAGACGTTTTGTTTTCACCTACCACTCCACTCTTTTATTTTTTTTGGTGCTCGAATTGGTCTCAACCACATGGCCCGTATCTCCATGGCCTGCCCATCCGGATTGGCCGATAAAGCGGACGCTGTAGAATGGATCGGGCGCAAACATACTATTGTTTGGATTGTAGATCAGCCATCCGCTTGTATCTGTGGGATTAGTGGTGTCTAGATCGATCTCTACAGCCAGCGGCAATACGGCGCTTGCACCTCTTGAAACAACAATCGTATCGTCTTCACCGTTTGAATCGTTTATGGCTACGGCGGTAGGCGAAACACCCCAATCCGTACTGCTCCCTTCTGTGACATTGCCTTCTTGAAGTGTAATGTTGCCGTCATTGCGGTCCATACGATGGTTTAGTGAAAGCCACCATTCGTATTCGGTTATTTGGGCATTGACCGTATCGATACCAAAATTGCCGCAGGCATCATGGCCTAGATCACAATAGACATCTATAAAGACAGGGGTAGTAATACTTGTCTCTATAACGTCGGGATAAAACAGTTTTGAAGGCCGCGTTCTTGCATAGAAAAATGTAGCATTGTTGTCTGCATTTTGCTGTAAACATGTCTCCTCCGCCAGACATTGTGCTGCTTGTGTGGCATTGCCATCACCCATACGGCTGCCGTTGATGTCCGCGATGTCACCGTCTTCGGGGTCTTCATAGTGCGAAGAAGCAGCAATAGAAAGATGTGAGCCGTTCACATCAAACGGGTTGGCAGGCTGGTTGATCTCTCTTTCGAAATTGAATTCCAGCGGATAGGTGCTTTCGTCCCACAGAATGTTTCGCGTTCCGTTATTATCTTGTCCGGCACGCCCAAATCCTATGAGTTGGTTGGTGATGTTCGATTCGTTGGCATTGGGATAGAGATAGCCGTTTGGATTGCCGCTTGAAGGGACTACAACGGTGGGCGTGACAGAAATATTATTTTCATAATAAAGCTCTCCGCTTTGGAAATTTTGCGTGATATTGCCGTCTTTTGCCACGGCTTCGATACGTGTTTGTATTTTGGCGGACATGAGGGTGAACTCATCGGCAACATAGGTGAAATTGTTGTCTGGGCCGGCGTGATTGGTAATGTTCAGCTCGGCAAATGAAAAGTGGTGAGGGATAAAAGTTATATTAAGATCGCCGCAAATAAACGTGCCGTTGCAATCAAGTGGCGTATCGTCATTATCGATGGAAGCCCACACTTTGTCGTACACGTGAAGCGTTACTTTGCCGACATCGCTATAGGAAAGATCCAATACTTCTTCTGCGCTTACTGGTTTTGTCGTGCTGCTAACACTTGTCAATCCGTCGATACTGTAAAACGGGGCAGACGAGACATTGGTGAAGTTTCCGTGAAGCACTCCGTTTTCATCCACCGATCTGTCTTTAAAATAGGCAGTATGATTGATATCGAGCACCTCATTAAAGCTGGTAACATTCGTAACGGTATACTCGACAGTCGGGCTGCCGCTGTAATCCCTTGCTGTCAGGGAAGCGCTGTATGTTTCTCCTGCGCGCAATAGGTTTGGAGCATCTGCATGAGAGATGCCGATCTCAAAATGATCCGGCCGGATCGCAAAAATATTTCGCGAATAGGCATGTCTTCTGCTTAATGCCTTGCTTTCATCAAGATAGCACTGATCCCAATCTGTGATACCTCCTGAAGCATTGTTTTCGCAATATTCGAACATCACTCTTGCCTGCCTGATCGCTTTGTCGTAGATAAATCCCGAGACTTCAACGGACGACATTCCTTCGAAAATGACATCAATTCCCGGTGCGGCGCTGCCGTTTTTCATGATCAGTTTTTGCCCCATTGCATTGGCAAGGTATGCTTTGACGGTTACGGATGAATTTTTTAGATTGCCCGTATCGGTATCTATTGAAAGTATTTTTAGATCAAACGGTTTGTCGGCAATTTTGGTTTTGATGGGGACGCTGGCATAATTCATGACCGTTGCCGGCGTAGGCTCATCTATATCGATTGCATCAAATTCCGTAAAAATCAAACCTAAATTGACACCGTCCTTGTTGATGCAGCGACTGCCCCCCGAGTTGGCTCCTGTACCGTGATCATACCAGTCACCCGTACCGTCCGGTTCCCTGAAAAGATCTTTGTTTTGCGCAGAGGCGTCAAAGTCGGTATCGTAGATAAAATTTTGGCATTGTTGAGAGTAGTGGTTGGAGTTGTCGATATTGAGTACATCCACTTCGTTACCATTTTGATCTCTCAGCACGACATAGCCTTGCGCACCCATGACTTTATTGCTAAACTGAAACACTTCATAGCGCGGATCAATACATTCAACATCCTTGTCTCTCCATAGAATCCCTTGCGTTCCTGCTGTCGTATAAACAGAAACGCTCCAGTCATCCGTCACAAATCTTTTAACCAAAAAATCAATATATTTGATCTCGACGTAGTTACCTATGATTTTGATATTGCCGCTGCCGTCCCCTCGCGAGTCAAAATAGTGCGGGTTGTTTTGGTATTCATTGATCGTCATGAGACCCACATACGAAGAGCAGCCTCCTGTTCCGTCATTGTCAAAGATCGTCACCGTACTGTTGCCGTCGGCTATAACAGGCACAGCAGCTCCTGTGACGCTATCAATGGTGATAAAAAAGTTTTCTGCATTCTCGATCAGTGTATCTCCCAGCACCGTGAAGGTCAAATTGTGCTCTATTGCACCTGTTGGGATAGTGACGGTTTGTGAAGAGACTTCGGTATAATCAACATTTGCCGTTGCCGTGCCTTGAGAAGTATGATAGGTTAGCGTGATGTCATTTGGCAAAGACGCACTGAAGTTAACTTTTACGTTGACGGTTTTGTCAGCATCGCCTTCGGCGATAGAGGCATCGTTGATTGCCAAAGAAAACGCAATATCATTATCAATAATGGTTCCCATGCCTTCTGGATCAAGGATAACGGCATTGACTGCATTGCTCAGATACACAAAGAAAGTCTCATCGCTTTCGCCGGCAAGCAAATCATCGATAATGGGGATAGATAGGGATGTGCTGCTTGAGCCTGCAGGAATGGTTGCTGTGGAAGAAGTGATAACATAGTCACTTCCGCCCGTTGCCGTACCATCGATAGCTGCATACGAAAATGTCACATCCTCGGCAGCAGCCTCGCTTAGGGTTACGGCAAAGTTGGCTGTTCCTGCATTTTCATTGACGTTGACATCCCCTATGGAGAGCCGCGGCAGAGCCGCTGTGTCGTTATCGACGATGGTGACCAATCCACCGTCTTCGCTTATCGTAACAGTATCCAATAAACCAGTAGCAGGAATAGCTTTGGTAATTTTAAAGTAAAAATATTCATTTCCTTCACCGCCGATCGTATCATCATGGATGGTCAACGTTATAGTGGAATCTTTTTTTGTGATCCATTTGGAACTCTTTAACGCAACATAGTCATTTCCTGCCGTTGCCGTACCGTTTTGCGTTTCATAATAAATCAGAATCGACTCCGATGGATGCAAATCAGGCTCCATCCTGATTTCAATATCATATGTTCCGATATCCTCGTTTATTGTTGGGCTCTCTACAGTTAGGGTGTAGTGTTTTATTAAACCGTATGATTGAGTCATGAACATCAAATAAACAAATAATATATGCAATATAAATTTCATTCCATCCTCCTTTTTATATTCATTATTCAATAAGTATAGAGCTTTTATGGTTTATTTTTTCTTAAACACATGTGTGGATACAATGGTAGTGAATATATAGAAAATATATCAATTTGGTTTTATAAATTTTTTATTAATTTATACTTGTTTGGATACTATTTTTCTAATTAAAGTAATACCTAATACGTTTTTTACATACTTTGAGCTATCATACAGGCAATTAGATTTGAGAAGAGGTAGAAGTATGGCAGATATGAAAAAAATAATTTTATCAAGTACGGTTTTGGCATTTTTGCTTGTGGGATGCGGTGATTCAGAAGCTGTCAAGGAATTCAATAAGCCGGCGCTCTATTGGTACAAACATATTGGAAGCAGTATTGCCAGCGGGAATCTTGACAAGGCTGATGCCTATTATATCTCGCTTAAAAGCGAACATATGCGCTCTCCTTTGATGCCTACGGCCAATTTGATGCTTGCTTATGCGCATATGGAGAATGAAGAATACCTCTTGGCGGATTATTATCTGGATGAGTACAATAAGCGTTTCGGCGAAGAGGGAAACAGGGAATATATCGATTTTATCAAGCTTAAGGCATCTTTTTTGGGTATCAAAGATGTCTATAAAGATCAAAAACTGATCATGGACAGCATTGAGAAGGCTGAAAAGTATGGCTACAGATATCCCGGTTCGCCTTATCTGCCTATGGTAAATCATATGCTTATCAGGCTTCACATGAGCCAGTATCTTCTTAATGAAAATATTGCGGCTTTATATGATCGTACAGGGAAAAAAGATGCAGCAGCAATCTATAGAGACAAAAACAGTAATTCTATTATAGAAATGACCGATATTACGCCTCCGGAAAAAGGAATTATAGGCAAAATTTTTGATTGATCACTTGATTTTTTGGCATTTGCCGGAAAATCAGGAATGCTGACATATTAAATTTTTATATGATATAGCTGTTTTTTAGCAAAAAATATACTTACACGCAGGAGCCATAGTATGCAACTTAGCAATTACGACGCATTTCCAGCCACTCTGCCTATCGTTGTAGAGGATGAGCTTTTTTTATATCCTTTTATGATAAGCCCCATTTTTTTGACCCATCAAAAAGATATCGATGCGGCAGATGATGCAATGGAAAACAATTCTTTACTTTTTGTTACCTCTTCTATTGCCGGCAAAGAGGGCAATAGGGATTTTGAGGCGATGTATAAAGTGGGTGTTGTCGGCTCTATTATGCGAAAAGTTCATATCCCTGACGGAAGAGTCAAGATACTTTTTCAAGGACTCGCAAGGGGCGCCATTCTTAAAGAGATAGAGGGCCCGTTTAATCGTGCGGTTATTGATATTGTTAAGCAAGAGGAGTATGAGAAACTCAAAGTAGATGCACTGATGGATATTTTGCGGGATAAGGTCAAGCAGGCATCAACTTTAAGCAGCCGTTTCCCGGCAGATCTTGTACGTACGATTGAAGAAAATGATGAGCCAAATCGTATTGCGGATTTGGTTTCTTCGATGCTGAAGTTGGACAAAGAGACGGCATATGCGCTTTACATAGAGGCAAATATTGAAAAAAGACTGTTGGGGCTTATCGATGTGGTCACCTCAGAGATTGAATCCGCCAAAGTGCAGCGAGAGATCAGGTCCAAAGTGCACACCAAGATAGAGCAAACCAATAAAGAGTACTTTCTTAAAGAACAGCTCAAAGAGATACAGCGTGAGCTGGGAGCGGATACACAAAGAGAAGAGGAAATTGCACGATTTAGAGAAAAAGTGGAAGCCCTTAAGCCGCATCTGGATGAGAGCGCTTATAAAGAGATCAGTAAGCAGCTGGAGCGTTTTGCACGTATGCATCCTGAAAGTGCTGATGCCAATGTATTGCAAAGCTACCTTGAGTGGGTGTTGGAGTTGCCTTTTGGCCGTATGACAAAAAAAAGTTTAAGTGTTGCGGAAGTTTCTAAGGAATTGGACAAGGATCATTATTCTTTAGAAAAACCAAAAGAGCGTATTGTAGAGTTTTTTTCCGTAAGAGAACTGGCAATGCTTCGGGGTGTTAAACAACAAGATGCGAACGGAGCCATACTTTGTTTTGCGGGACCTCCGGGAGTAGGTAAAACCTCTTTGGCAAATTCGATAGCTACAGCGCTAGGAAGGCCGCTTGTGCGCATAGCGCTGGGCGGGCTTGAAGATGTCAATGAGCTTAGAGGACACCGGAGAACCTATGTGGGTGCTATGCCGGGAAGACTTGTGCAAGGGCTTATAGAAGCAAAAAGCATGGATCCTGTAATTGTTCTTGACGAGATAGACAAAGTGGGGCGAAGCATGAGAGGCGACCCTACGGCGGTCTTGCTTGAAATACTTGATCCTGAACAAAACAGCAAATACCGGGATTATTATCTCAATTTCAATATCGATCTAAGCAAAGCCATATTTATTGCGACGGCCAATGATGTTGGAAATATTCCTGCTCCTTTGCGCGACAGGATGGAGTTTATAGCCTTAAACTCTTATACGCCAAAAGAGAAATTTGAAATTGCCAAACGCTATTTGATTCCTCAAGAGCTTAAAAAGCATGCGCTTAAACGCAGAGAATTCTTTATAAGCGATAAAGCATTAAAAATTCTTATAGATGAGTACACAAGAGAAGCCGGCGTAAGAAATTTGCGGAGAAAAATAGCCGGATTGATGCGTAAATCAGCACGTACTCTCTTGGAAGACAGAAGTATTGAACAGGTTAACATCACAAGAAAGAATTTGAAAAAATTTGCAGAGAAGAAAGTTTTTGAAATCTCTTTGGTGGACAGCCGGCCTCAAGTGGGAGTTGTCAATGGTTTGGCATGGACTGCCGTAGGCGGGGATGTGTTGACCATAGAGGCCATTAAGATCAAAGGGAAAGGTGCCCTGCAGCTTACCGGGAGCCTAGGGGAAGTCATGAAGGAGTCCGCGCGCATAGCACACTCTGTAGTAAAAATTCTTATAGATGAAGGAAAACTGGGAATTTCTCAAGGAGTAATTCCGCTTACTTTTAGGGAAAAGGAAGAACAATTAAAAGTAGATGCAAGTGAAGTTTACAAACGTTATGATCTTCATGTCCATGTCCCTGAAGGTGCAACGCCCAAAGACGGGCCAAGCGCGGGAATTGCCATGGTGAGCGTCATCGCTTCCATTTTGAGTGGAAAAAAAATAAACAATAAAGTGGCCATGACGGGTGAAGTGACTTTAACGGGGAAAGTATTGCCTATCGGCGGACTCAAAGAAAAGCTTATAGCAGCCTATAAAGCCGGAGTAACAACAGCATTAATACCTGCTAAAAATTATGAAAGAGACTTGGAAGATGTTCCGGCTGAAGTGAAAGAGCATATCCACATTATCGGTGTTTCCAATATAGAAGATGTGCTGCAAGAGGTTTTTATATAATTATGGAATAAAAAAGAGAACCCTTGAATGGGGTGGAGTGCGCTAAGGATTTTTAATGGTCTTTAAGACCATTGTGCAATTTTTTCAAAGAGCTTCTCTTCTTTTATGGGTTTTGTTAAAAAGTCATTTGATCCGCTATTGAATGCTTCAGTTTTTTTCGTATCATCGGTTGAAAGTACAATAACAGGAATATGTGCATTTGCCATATCTGATCTAAATATTTTTAAAAACTCTATCCCGTCTAGTATGGGCATTACCATATCCAGCAAAATAAGATCAATATCTGAATTGTTCTCAATTCTGTCTAAGGCCTCAGACCCGTTTTCTGCCTCTAGAATGTCTGTGACATTAGGATGCTTTCTTAAAAGAGTCTGCAACAGTTTTCTGTTGATGAAATCATCATCAACGATTAATACTTTAAGGGCCATTTTTATTATCCTCTATGTTTTTTGATTAAATTTTCTATTTCTTCTTTGGTTACGGTTGTTATGATGGTGTGTATATTTGGATGCGATACAGTCATTTGTTTGGCAATAGGAGTGTCATCTGCAAACAGAAGATCATATTTGCCCGATGAGAGTTCGCTTTCAAGTTGATCGAAATCACCTAGAGTCCTATAGGCATACCCTAGATTTTCAATCATCTTTGCAAGAATTCTACCCTCTAAAAGAAATTTTTTCGCGATGAGGATCATTTTTGGCTTATTGCTTTCTTCTTTAATAAGAACACTGCCGTCCCGGTCCGGCGCAATAGTCGTATCTTCATACTCCTCTTCTTTTGCGTTTTGCGTTTTTTGGGCTGATTTGTCTATCATTGTTTTTGTTGCTTTGTGGGATAAAAATTTATTCAGAATAAAGAGTAGTTCACTTGTTTCAATAGGTTTTGTGATGTACTCATCCATCCCTTCGTTCATAAATTTTTCTCTGTCGCCCTTGAGCGCATTTGCCGTAAGTGCAACGATTGGTACATGGGAGATCTTCTCATCTTCTTCGTAGTCTAAAATTTCACGGGTTGCCTCTATGCCGTCCATAACAGGCATTTGAATGTCCATAAAAAGAAGATCATATTGTTTATTTCTTCGTTTTTCAAATGCTTCAAGGCCATTGTTGGCTAAATCAACGATGATGCCATGATCTTCAAGAACCCTTTTTATGAGTTTTTGATTAATGACGTTGTCTTCGGTTACCAATATATGTGCATCAAATTTTGTCTCAAGCAGTGCTTCTTCTTTGATGGCTTCAGTTGCTCTTTCTGTATTTTTATTTAATGCGGCCTTCAGTTTTGAAATCGTAACGGGTTTATAGATCACATTCTCTTTGGCAATGCCTAGTGATTCTAGCTTGTTGCGGCTTGTGATGTTCGCAATAATAATAAGTTTGGATTTATCAATATTTCTCAATGCATCCACAATATTTTGTTTTGCTTTTTCAATATCAATCCAGCAGTTTTTACATATTTGAAGGCCACTAAGCTCTTTGAGCTCCTCTTCAGATTTAAAATATTTGACTGTCGGACCAAAGTATTTGAAATACTCTTCTAGATAACTGTCGAGTTTTGTCGGAACATCTTGTTGATATTTACAGATGGTGATATTGTCAAATGTATGCTGAGAGCTTAAATCTGTTGATGCGACCTCTTCCATGGGTAAAGTAAAATAGAATCTTGTACCATGATCTTTTGCACTTTCGAGTTCGAGTCTGCCTCCCATAAGTTCAACAAGCCGACTGGAAATAGTAAGTCCGAGTCCTGTTCCTCCGTATTTTCTGGTGACAGAAATATCTGCTTGAGAAAAAGCATCAAAGATGTGAAGCTGCTGGTCTTTTGTCATGCCGATACCATTATCCTGAATGCTAAATTCAATATCGCTTGTTTCATTATTTGATTGTATTTTTCTTATTTCAAGATTGATTTCGCCTCCATGACTTGTAAATTTGATGGCATTGCTGAGCAAATTGATAATAATTTCTTTGATTTTGGTCGGATCGCCTTTGAGTTTGGGAGAAATTGCAGGATCCATGTAAAAATTAAGATCAATATTCTTTTCTGAAGCCCCTACGGCATAGGTTTCTATGGCGCTTTCAAACTCTTCAGCAGCATCAAATACGATATTTTCTATTTCAATTTTATTGCTTTCTATTTTTGAAAGATCAAGAATATTGTTGATAATGCTTAATAAGTTTTCAGAGCTTTTGTCAATGATTGATAAAAACTCCTCTTGTTCCGGAGTAAGTTCAGTACCTCTTAGAATCTCTGTAAATCCTACGATACCATTAAGGGGAGTACGAATTTCATGAGACATATTTGCCAAAAAAAGTGATTTTGCTTCATTGGCCTGGAGTGCAATAAGCTTATCTTGTTTGGCAGTGTCAACGAGTGTTTCTAGGAACTTGTAGGCTTCTTTGGTTCCTTCGTGGGTATCCAACTCGATATTTTCAATGGCAGCAGTATCAGAGCTGAGGTATTGACCGCCTTGTTTCATCTCATCTACAGCCTTGTTGAGTATGTCTTCAAGTTCTTTAATGTTTCTTGTGATGTCTCTAGCTATCGTGTATCCGATATATGCCAAAATAAAACCAAAGAATAAAATTGCCGTAGCAATAGCAAGCAGCAGAAGTTGTTGCCGAAGAAAAATTTCACTTTTTTCCCATAATTTATTGGAAACGATAAGTTCTGCCTTGGCAAGAAGTGTAATTTTTTGTGTTTGTAGCGAAAACCAGTTCATGACTTCTTCTGCGTATTCTCCGTTATCCACATCGGTTTGAATTGCAGAAGATGTTTCGGCTAGACTTGTAAGCATCTCTTTGGCTTGCGGAGTATTAAATAGTTCCTCTAGCTGATAGCGTAAATCGCCGTCTGTAACTTGTTTGATATCAAAGAGATTGGCCTTGGTTTTAAATTGATCCCATAAAGCCATCTCTTCAAAAGACATGGGAGATTTTTTTGTCATATAATGTGACACAAAACCTCTCTCCTGTCCCGCATTTTCTTTGGCTGTATAAAGCTGAGTAAGTGTTGTGATAAGGGAGGCTATCTCTGTATTTAGCGCATATTGGTTGATTTGTAAAAGGCTGTCCAAAATAGGTGTGGCAACTTTTGCCGTAAACATATCAAAAAAGATTTTTTGAAAATCCGCATCGGGGCTGTCAACCTCTTTTCTGATATCGGAAACATTTGCAATACTTGAAAAAAGTGCTTGGTATCGTAATTGATCTAGTGGTTTTTCTTTATCAAAAAATTTTACAATCATGGGAAAATAATTTGTATTTTCAGTAATAAGATCTCTTTTTAATGTTTCAATGGATAGGTCCAGAGCTTCTCGCTGGTTTTTTAGCAAATTGGAAAATTCTTTTTGTCCGCTTCCTATATAAAGTGCAGATAATCCGCGTTCTTTGCCAACATGGGAGAGTGTTTCTGCAAGTTTGGCATTGTTTTTCAATGTGTTTTTTAATGCATTGGCCTTTTCAAAGTTCAAATAGGATGTGATGAAAAAAGAACTTGCAAGCAGAATAAGCAGTGCGACCGGCACCAATCCGGCCAATTTAAGTTTACTACGTATAGTCATTGGATATTTCCTTTATCTTGACGTGAGATTTATTTGGGTTTCAAAAGATAAAAAATGTCCCCAATACCGCTTAATTAGATCTTCAAGACGACGGCTGTCTTCACAGAATTGTATATCATAGAGAGTGTTTGCAAGCGGGTCGATACGCAAATTGCTTGAAACTCCTTTAAGAAGATGCCCGATTTTTTGTATAGTAGGCAGATCGCCTTTTTCGTATGCCCTCAGCATTTTCTGTGTTTCCGTATGTGCCTGCTCGATAAAATCATGTACAAATTCGTCGATGAGTTCTACGGGCAAATTCAAGTCATTCGCTGTTTGCTCTAATTGAAAATCAAAATGAATAGGTTTGACATCTTTAAGGTTGATGGTTCCAAAACTTTCTTCGGGCAGAGGTTCAAGTTTGAGTTGTGTATCGGTTTCAATTGTCGGGCTGATAGTAAATTCATTGCGATCTTCTTCTGATTGTGTGTACGTTGTCAATCTGGATAATACCGTATAAAAAGATTCTATGAGGGGTTTTTTATCGCTCTCTTTTGCTTTGTCGATTTGTGTAAGTATATCTACTGCTGCGGGCAATCCCAATACGTTAGAAAGATGCAAAAGTGTGTCAACGGCATTTTTTTGTTTGTTAAGGTCAGCAGCCTGAAGATCATCTTCAAGCATGAGCGCTGTATCGATGTATTCATTTAAGAAAATATTGTAATCTTCAATGGAAATCCCGATTTTTTTACTCAGCTGCGCTACGTTGATTTTAATCGCAGAGACGCTGTCTGCCCGGGCAATGAATTTTTGCTGTTTTTCTGTTTGAATTTCAGAGATATGTTCGTCTGCTTCGCCCGGAAGGATAAGATCGAAAAGATCGTCATTTTTTTCTTTTTCCTGAAGAGATGCTTTTTGCGGAAGCTCCCTATGGATAGAGTCATCCTCCAGAAGCAGCAGCTGATCCTCATTATTCTTGGGCAGCACAGACAACTCTTGATCGACGGACTCTTCGGCGGAGATAAGATTATCGCTGTTGAAGCCGTCGATATTGAAAATGTCATCAGATTCTGCGATCGTGAACGGATTGGTCTCGTCGGATTTGGGCGATTCGTGTTCCTTTATCTCTGTCTCACATGTTTTTTCAGGAACAAAAATCTCATCTGCAAGCATTTTGACTTCAAACAGGGTAAGCTTGCCTAGCAAGCTTGTAAGCTCGGTTTTTTGGTAAGTGTAGCTATCTTCGCTGTAAGGGGTTTGTATGACAACATTGTTATCCGAGAGGTATAAAAAAGTAATTTCTTCATGTATGATTTTAGTACAAAGTTCAACTAAATCTTTAATGTTCAGCAAAAGCAATAAATTGTTATCAGCAGCAATGATATGATCATCTTGGTTGGTTATATAATACATTATGCGAAGAACTCCTTTTGATTTTTTTCTTTTTCGAGCAACTCTTTGTAAAGCAGTGTTGATTCTATGACTTCATTTGCGGTTGCAGGTCTTCTTGCTGCCGTATATCCCGTAATGTTCCCGTCTGTTACAATGGGAATAATATGTGAATACACCCAATAGTACCTGCCGTCTTTGCGAAGATTTTTGACAACTCCGCTCCACTCTTTTCCTTGTTTGATTGTATCCCACATGTTTCGAAAGGCAGCCTTTGGCATATCCTGATGCCGGATGATATTATGGTTTTGTCCTTTAAGCTCATCTTTTGTGTAGCCGGCAATTTCACAAAATTTTCGATTGGCATGTGTAATAATGCCTTCTGGATTGGTAGAACTTACAATTAAACCCGATTCAAACGTATATTCTTCATCTATGGGAATAAATGTGTTCATCTTTTCCCTCCCTCTTAGATATTTTGTTTTGGTGGTATTTGTTGAGCCGCAATGCGCCTAGTTTAAAACCTAATTATCAAAACAATATAACAAATAAACTAAAAGCATAATGAAACAAAAAGATTTTTAGTAAAAAATATGAAATTCGTAACCTATTGGTATAATAATTAATTATTAAATTACAGCTTTTTAAGAATTACAGTTTCTTATAATTAATGCAATGTTTTTACCGGCTACATTTTCTAGCTCTTCCAAAGAAGCATTTTGGATAGCTTCAAATGTGCCAAAATAATCGATAAGTTTTTTGAGTGTGGCTTTGCCTACTCCTTTTTGATTGAGCAGGGAAATTTGGACGTCTTCTTTCCTTTTTTTGTTTTGGTGATAGGCAGCGGCATAGCGATGCGCTTCATCTCTTTGTCTTTGGATCCAATGGAGGCGCTTGTCTGAACTTTGAAGTTCTATCACTCCTTGCGGCGTATAGATAAGATCTTTTGCGGCGCCTTTGGCGCGGTGTGCTTTGGCGTCAAGTTTTTCTTTGGCAATGGCAATGACATCAAGATTGATTTTCGTTTGCTTAAGAAGCTGTATGGCAAGATTGAGGTTGGCTTGTCCTCCATCAAGTATCCACAGATCAGGAGGAGGATTTTTTGCAAAATCGGCAATTCGTCTTGAGAGCAATTCTCTCATTTGTCCGTATTCATCGCGTTCGTGCAGTTCGTAGCGCCTATAAGCTTTTTTGTCCCAATGGTTTTCGTTCCAAACAACCATGCCGCCCACGACAGCTGTACCCATCATGTGGGAGTTATCAAATGTTTCTATCCGGTACGGAATGGTATTCAGGTCAAAAAGATCTGCAATTTTTTGTTCGATGATAGCGTGGTTGTCTTGTTTGCGCAACAACTCATCGCAATTTTGCATCGCCAATGCAATAAGTTTGACTTTTGGGCCGCGCTTGGGGCAAAGAATCTTTATTTTTTTATCAAATCGCATCGAGAGCGCATGAGCTACCTGTTCGCTGTCTTCAAAAGTATGTGCAGTAAGAATAGTTTTGCATACTCGGGGCACATCAGGAGGGTAAAATTCAAGAAGTGCCTGCTTGTACGCTTCATTGGCATCAAAGATATGCGTATGTCTAAAATAAGAATAAGACGAAGAGATAATTTTTCCTCCGCGCATAAAAAGTTTGACAATGACGCCTCGCTCCTCACCGTTTTGTATCGCAAAAATATCCGCATCAAGAGAGTTGGCGAGATCAACATTGGATACAGGAGCAAGAGCAGCAATCGATTTGACCATATCGCGCATTTTTGCCGCCTCTTCAAAGCGTTCCTGCAAAGCAAATTGCGCCATTTTTTTTTCGAGTGCCAGGATAAGCCTGTTTCGTTTGTGTATGGAGATTTTTGCTTCTTCTATGATCCGGGCATATTCTTTGGGCGATATTTTGCCCTCACAGGGTGCAAGGCATTTTTTGATCTGGTAAAACAAACACGCTCTGCCTCCTTTGAGGCATGACTTTTTTTGTATCAAAGGATAGACCTCATAGAGTGCATCAAATAACGCTTTTCCTCCGCTTGGAAAAGGTCCGTAATAGGTAATTTTTTTCCCTTTGACAATTTTTCGTGTGATTTCAAAACGCGGATACTCCAGGGATTCGTCCAAATAGATATAAGGATAGGTCTTGTCGTCTCTTAAAAGAATATTGTACTTTGGTTTGAGCTGTTTGATGAGAGAGTTTTCAAGAATAAGCGCATCCTCTTCGGTTTCCACGATGATGTATTCTAGACTGTATGCTTCATGCAGCATTTTGATAATTCGTGTGGAAAGCGTAGGATTTGGTGTAAAATCCGGAACAAAACGCCAATAGCTTTTCACTCTGTTTTTGAGGTTCTTTGCTTTTCCTACATACAGCAGTTTGCCTGCAGCATCGAAATACTGGTAAACACCCGCCAGAATAGGAAGATTTTTTATTGTCGATTGCACTGTATAAGCTCTTTAATGTGTTCAAATTTCTCTTTGAGCGTCTGATCTTGCGTTTGAATCTCAAAGCAGGATGTCGAGCGTTCCTGATAATACGGGATGGTTGAAATAAGCGGTTTGCTTTCTTCGGCAGGATAGTACCTGCTGTGAAATACAATAATTTCTTGTGCCTGCATAAAGGCACATTCGGCATCATAGGTGCGCAACTGTGTTAATACGCTTTTTAATAAATCTCTATTATAATTGAGTTCCATTTTAAATGCAGGATGAGTTGTGGCCACAAAAAGTGTTTCATTTTTGACATAGACAAATGCAATAGCATTTTGGTATCTTGAGCCCAAAAGCTTAACAAATTTGTTATAGCAAGCCTGTTTTTTTAAGAATCTAAATTGAGGTTGACACGTAAGATGAGACAAAATAACATGCGCTTTTTTCATAAATGCATTATAGCATTTGTTTGCTGTATGATAATGGCGGGTTGCGGATACAAAACAGACCCGGCCTACGTGCCCGATCAAAACAATACCCTGCAAACAAAAGGATAACAGGATGGACAAATATGATGTACTGATCATTGGTGCAGGGATCGCAGGGCTGTATGCTGCATTGCAATTGCCCAAAAGCAAAAAAGTGTTAGTAGTCTGCAAAGATATTCCGTGGGAGTGCAATACATTTTATGCGCAGGGAGGGATGGTTACAGCGCTTAACGAAGCCGATATTGCTTTGCATGTAGAAGATACTATGGCTGCAGGTTCCTATCACAATAACAAGGAGGCGGTTGAAATCCTTTCCCGCACCTCGCTTGAGACTACGGCAGATATTATCCAAAGAGGTATGGAGTTTGACAAGGATGAGCAAGGCAACATTCTTTACACTAAAGAAGCGGCACATTCCGTAGCGCGGATCATTCATGCTGGAGGAGATGCGACGGGACGATATATGCACTATTTTATGATGGTGCAAAATATGCATCATTTGCAAAAAAATACATTGGTCTATGATCTGCTTATTGAAAATGGAAGATGTTACGGCGTCAAAGCAACAGTCAATTATGAACCTACCACTATTTATGCGGATGATGTCATTATTGCATCGGGCGGGATTGGATCGCTGTATGCCTACAATACCAATTCTCGTACCGTCAGTGCGGATATTCACGGTATCTGCGTAGAAAAAGGTATAGAATTGGCCGATATGGAATTTATGCAGTTTCATCCTACCGTATTTGTCAAAACGCCTTTTGCCAGAAAACTGCTTCTTACCGAAGCGCTTAGAGGTGAGGGCGCGCATGTGGTAGATCAAGAAGGAAAACGTTTTTTGTTTGAGTATGATGAGCGTGGAGAGCTGGCGGGCAGAGATATTGTCGCGAGGGGTATTTTTGACTATAGGCGCCGAACAGGACAAGAGGCATATTTAGATTTTTCAATGTTTGAAGAGTCATGGTTTAGAGAGCGATTTCCCAATATTACGCGTACTTTTGGTGCATTGGGGTATCGTTTTCCTCAAGATAGGGTTCCGATTTCTCCGGCTTTTCATTATGCCAACGGAGGCATTAAAAGTGACACCAATGGCTGCATAGAAGGAGTGGAAGGATTGTATGTGATAGGAGAGGCTGCCAGAACAGGGGTGCATGGAGCTAACCGTTTGGCATCCAACTCTTTGCTTGAAGGGGTTGTTTTTGCCAAAAGAGCAACCGCGCACCTTTTGGGTAAAAGCCAGAAAGAGGGCAAAACACCTAAATTTGATAAAGATTACGGTAATATTCTGCACAAAGAAAACGACAAGATGTACAAGCATCGTTTGCGACAGGTTATGTGGAATGATATAGGTATTATTCGCACATCCAAAGGATTGCATGAGGCAAAAAATCTTATCTATGACATGAAAAATAAAGAGATAGGCAGGCTGCTGAAGTTGCGTCTTAACACGGCATCCGCGATAGTCGAGGCAGCTTTGGCACGCAAAGAGTCACTTGGCTCACACTATATTGAATTATAAGGATTAAAATGCATGATTTGAATTTAACGACGAGTTGGGTAGGGATCGCCTCGTTGATCATATTTGTGGTGGGATATTATTTTATTGCCACTGAAGATAAATATCATATAAATAAGGCAAAACCGGCATTGTTTGCAGGAACCTTTATTTTTATACTGATCGGTATCTATTATGCGGCTAATGGTTTGGACGGTAAACATCTGCATCACGAAATAGAGCTGCTCATTTATGAAATAGCGGGCATCTTTTTCTTTTTGTATGTTGCGATGACGTATATTGAAGCTATGATTGACAGGAATGTGTTTACCGCGCTTCGGTACAGACTTGTCTCAAAAGGGCACAGCTATCAAAGGCTTTTTTGGATCACAGGTCTTTTGGCATTTTTTATCTCTCCTGTGGCGGACAATCTTACAACGGCACTGATCCTTTCAACGGTGTTGATCACTATTGACAAAGAGACAAAAGCTTTTCTTGTGCCTGCGGCGATCAATATTGTCGTGGCTGCCAATGCGGGAGGCGCGTGGAGTCCGTTTGGTGATATTACAACGCTGATGGTATGGGTTGACGGAAAAGGACAATTTATTGATTTTCTTTATCTTTTTCCTGCTGCATTTTTGGGATGGTATGTAACAGCTTTTCTTTTGGTTCGTTTTGTTCCAGAGGACAATCCTCCTTTTGTCAAAGGAGAAAAAGAGGTACATATTGCCTATGGCGGAAAAATGATTATAGGGCTTTTTGCTTTGACTATAGCCTCTGCGGTTATCTCTCATCAAGTGCTTCATTTGCCGGCAATGTGGGGTATGATGTTTGGGTTGGCGATTTTGAAACTTTATACCTACGGAATGAATAGAGAAGTAAGGTATGAGAGTGACGGTACCGCTTGTCCTCGAGTCAATGTTTTCTCTTTTATTGCTAAAATTGAGAACGATACACTGCTCTTTTTCTTCGGGATTTTAGCTGCAGTCGGTGGGCTTCACTTTTTAGGCTTCTTGGAGTATTTTACGGCACTCTATAGTCAGTTTGGTGCAACCGCGGTAAATATCGGTGTAGGATTTCTTTCGGCTGTTGTCGATAACGTACCTGTGATGTCAGCGGTACTCAAGGCTAATCCTGATATGGGCGCAGATTCACATGCGCAGTGGATGCTTGTAACCATGACCGCAGGGGTAGGAGGATCGCTGATTTCGTTTGGAAGTGCCGCAGGCGTAGGTGTTATGGGCAAACTGCATGGAATTTATACTTTTTCTTCTCACATGAAATATGCATGGACGGTACTTGTAGGCTATTTTGTTTCATTGGCCGTATGGTATTTGCAATTTCAAGTATTGGGGCTGCATTAAGATTTTTACTTTCTTCTGTTTCTTCGTCAAAGGAGCAGAAGAAAAAATATTTGTATAGTTAAGTTTTTTCGAAAAATTTAACTATACAAATAGAAGGAGAGAAGATGAAAGAAGTGCCTATAGTTGTTTTGGATTTTGGATCCCAGTATACTCAGCTTATTGCCAGAAAACTTAGAGAGAGCGGTATATATACTGAAGTCGTACCTTATCGTGAAAGCATTCATGACATTAAGACGCGCAAACCTAAAGGAATTATTCTTTCCGGAGGCCCGGCTTCTGTTTATGCAGAGGATGCCTATAAGCCCGATGATGGCATTTGGGAATTGGGGTTGCCGATTTTGGGCATTTGTTACGGCATGCAGCTTATTACGCAGCATTTTGGGGGAGAAGTGGTGGCCGCAGACCATCATGAGTATGGAAAAGCCAAGTTGCACATAGAGGGGAATTCCCCTATTTTTAAAGAGGTCAACCATGACTCGGTTGTTTGGATGAGCCACGGTGACAAGGCTGAGTGCATCCCTGAGTCATTCAGGGTAGTCGGCACAAGCGAGAATTCACCTTTTGCAGCAATTGCCAATGAGGATAAAAAGATTTATGCATTCCAGTTTCACCCCGAAGTGCATCATTCCGCAGAAGGCGTGAAAATGCTTAAAAATTTTGCTAAGCATATCTGCGGATGTGAAAGCACATGGAATATGGGAGGCTTTGCCAAAGAAAAGATTGTGCAGATCAAAGCGCAAGTCGGGAATAAAAAAGTACTTTGCGGCGTAAGCGGGGGCGTAGACAGCTCGGTGGTTGCTGCGATGCTGCATGAAGCTTTGCCTAAAGAGCAGCTTATCTGTGTATTTGTAGACCAAGGGCTGCTTCGTAAAGATGAAGCGGTGCAAGTGCAAAATATGTTTAAGATGCTCGATATTCCTCTGATTAGTATTGATGCCAAAGAGATTTTTATGAAAAAACTGGCAGGCATTAGTGATCCTGAAACCAAGCGCAAAGTGATCGGAGAGACCTTTATAGAGGTTTTTGATCAAGAGGCAAAAAAACATACCGATGTTTCATTTTTGGCTCAAGGAACGCTCTATACAGATGTGATCGAGTCTGTTTCCGTCAAAGGGCCCTCAAAAACCATCAAATCGCACCACAATGTGGGCGGACTTCCTGACTGGATGACATTTGAATTGGTAGAGCCGCTAAGAGAGATATTTAAAGATGAAGTAAGAAAGCTTGGATTGGAGTTGGGACTCCCTAAAGAGATGATAGGAAGGCATCCTTTTCCCGGACCCGGACTGGCCATCCGCGTAATGGGAGAGGTGAACGAAGAAGCGCTTAGACTGCTTAGGGAATCAGACGCCATCATGCAAGAAGAGCTAAAGGCTACCGGATATTACGACAAAGTATGGCAGGCTTTTACCGTATTGCTTAATGTGAAGTCCGTCGGAGTTATGGGTGACAACAGAACCTATGACAACACTGTTTGTGTTCGTATGGTTGAATCAGTGGATGGCATGACCGCCACTTTTGCCCATGTACCTCATGATGTGCTTGAAGGAATAAGCCGACGTATTATAAATGAAATAGACGGCATAAACCGTGTCGTTTATGACATAAGTTCTAAGCCTCCTGCAACCATAGAATGGGAATAGTTTGGCCTTTTTGTCGCCCTGTTTTGGCATGGCGGCAGAGATTTATCGCAGAAATTCCAATCTACCCAGTAATTTTAAATCTACAAAAAATATAAACAAGTCGGTTGTTGTTATATATTTTTTGGATAGATAAAAAAATGCAATCGGGCAATACTGTATTGACACTCTTGCCATTTTAGAACAGGAAGTGCAAGCGCTGCAACTCCTAGCGTCGGGATGTTTTCGATGGTTTTATCTGCTGCCATTTTGTTTGCAAAGTCAGTAATTCCCGGATTGTGGGCGATAATAAAAACATTTTGATGTTTTTTTCTGATTTTCTGAACAATCTGAAGCATGGTTTTGGGGCCGGCAAGATAAAGATCGTCCAGATAAATAATTTTCTTTTTGTATCCTATTTCTCTTGCAAGACCTTTGGCGGTCATTTTAGTTCGTTTCGCCGAGCTGGAAAATATAAGATCAGGCATTACTTTTTTCGCTTTTAGCGCATGTGCCATTTTTAAAATAGCTTTTTTGCCTCTCTGGCTTAAACCTCTGTCAAAATCATTTGCACGCTTGCTGTCTCTTTCGGATTTGGCATGTCTGATTAGATATAAATATTTCATAGATGCAGTATAACATATATTTTTTAAGTACAGTAAAATACAACTTGAGTCTTTGTGGCTAAAGAATATTTAATCTATATTGTAAGAACACTTGAAATAATTTATTTTTTATACTATAATCGCACAAAAATAGTGACTATGAAAGGATATTTTATGGCAAAACATCAATTTCAAACCGAAATCGGCCAACTTTTAAAACTTATGACACATTCTTTATATTCAAACAAAGAAATCTTTATACGAGAGCTTGTGTCAAACGCAAGCGATGCATTGGATAAGTTTAATTATCTCTCTTTAACAGACGAGAAATATAAAAATGAAGAATGGAAAGGCCAAATTTTTATAGGATTGGACAAAGAAGACGGATCGCTAACGATAGGCGATAACGGGATAGGAATGAATGAAGCAGATCTCATCAGCCATCTTGGAACTATCGCAAAATCAGGTACCAAATCTTTTATAGAGTCTCTTACAGGTGATGCAAAAAAAGATTCCAATCTTATCGGTCAATTTGGAGTAGGATTTTATTCTGTTTTTATGGTTGCCCAAAAGGTAGATGTGATTACTAAAAAAGCAGGTGAAGAACAAGCCTATAAGTTTACTACCGACGGAACGGGAGAGTTTGAGATCGTTCCTGTTACCAAAGAGTCTCAAGGCACCATTATTTATATTACGCTTAAAGAGGATGAGAAAGAATTCTTGGATAAGTGGAGGGTGAAAGAGGTCGTCAAAAAGTACTCCAATCACATTGCTTATCCCATCATGCTTAATTTTTCTGAAGAAGAGACAGTAGGCGAGGGCGAGGAAAAAAAGATCAAAAAAGTAAAAAAATCTGAACAGATCAATGCCGCGTCCGCACTTTGGACACTCTCCAAATCCGAGCTCAAAAAAGAAGATTATATAGAGTTTTATAAAACAATTTCACACGGGGATGCCGAACCGCTTACCTATATGCACAATAAAGTAGAGGGCGCCCAAGAGTTTACCACACTTTTTTACATCCCCAAAACAGCTCCTTTTGATTTGTACAGGGCAGATTATCAGCCCGGCGTAAAGCTTTATGTGAAGCGTGTATTTATCACAGATGATGACAAGGAGCTGTTGCCTGCGTATTTGCGTTTTGTAAGAGGCATTATAGACAGCGAAGATTTGCCGCTTAACGTCTCACGCGAAATACTGCAAGAAAATAGAATTTTGGCTAATATTAGACAAAGTTCGGTTAAAAAAATTCTCTCAGAAATTAAAAAATTGAGTGAAGAAGATGTTAAAATATTTACCGAACAGTACAATAGGGTCATCAAAGAAGGTATTTTTACAGACTATACCAACAAAGAAACATTGTTAGAAATTGTACGATACAAAAGTTCAAATCAAGAGGGGCTTACTGGCTTGGATGAGTATATTTCTCGTGGAGATTCCGAAAAAAAAGAGATCTACTATATCATAGGCAAAGATGAGAAAGTGCTGAGAAATTCTCCATTGCTTGAGGCGTATAAAAAAGCAAATATTGAAGTGCTTGTAATGGATGATGAGGAAGTCGACAGTATCGTAACACCAATGATAGGCAGCTATAAAGAGTGGAGCCTTAAAGACGTTACCACGATAGAAGCACCGGACAGTAAAAGCCAAGAAGAGAAGGAAGAGATCTCCAAAGAATATAAAACGCTTACAGACAAAATCAAAGCGGTTTTGGGTGATGAAGTCAAGGAGGTTAAGATCTCGGCCCGGTTGACTTCAAGCCCTTCTTGTGTTGTAAAAGACAGTAGTGATCCTATGGCAGGCATGGCGCATATGTTTGCACAAATGGGACAAAAGATGCCGGAGATACCGCTTGTTTTGGAGATCAACCCTGAACATGAAATGATCAAAAAGCTTGATGTGCTTCATGATGAAAGTCTTTTTGCGGATGCAGTATGGATCTTGCTTGACAGCGCAAAACTTTCAGAAGGATTGGAGCCCAAAGATAAAGCCGCATTTGCCCAAAGGATTGCCCATTTGGCAAGCAAAGCACTGTAGTCGATTCTTTTGCTGTCTTAAAAATATGTAAGACAGCATTGTCTTTCTTTTGTTTTTCAGCTAAAATTTTTACCATACGCAAAACCAATTTATCAAGGAATTTTTTTGAAAAAAATGATGTCACCCCAAAAACGTGCAACTGTTATATCAAGCAGTGTGGCAATTGTTTTGGTAGCGGTGAAGTTAGCCATAGGAATTGTCAGCGGTTCCGTGGCTGTTTTGGCATCGGCTATAGATTCTCTTTTGGATACGGCAGTTTCGCTTTTTAATTTTTTTGCAATTAAAAAATCAGAAGAACATCCCAATGGAGAGTACCAGTACGGAAAAGGAAAAGTACAGGCTATTGCAGCAGTCATAGAAGGCACACTCATTACTGTGTCGGGGCTTTACATAATCTATGAAGCAATTAAAAAAATGATGTATCAGACAACTACTGTTTTGTTGATGCCTTCGATAGCCGCAATGGTTTTTTCTATCCTGGCCACCTATTTTTTGGTGCAGTATTTGTTAAGAGTGGCTGAGCAAACCGGCAGTGTGGTTATTAAAGCAGATGCACTGCATTACAAAACAGATCTTTGGAGCAACGCAGCAGTGCTTCTTGCGTTGGGTATAGTCTATATGACAGGTTTTGACGGTGCGGATGCATTGTTTGGTTTGGGAATAGGTTTGTACATTATTTATTCGGCGTATGAGATTATCGTTGAAGGCATAGGTATTTTGCTGGACCGTGCACTTGAAAACGATACATTGATCAAAATAGAAGAAATACTTTCAAAACATTCCGAGATAAACGGCTACCATTGGTTGAGGACCCGTACGGACGGCAGTACTAATTTTGTAGAGTTTCACATGGTGCTCCGGCCCAATATGCTATTGCTTGAAGCTCATCGTATCGCAGATCAGGTAGAAGAAAAAATTATGGCACTTGATTCGAAAAAAAAATGGGTAATTACCCCTCATTTTGATCCTTATGATGATGAAGAGGTTAATAAGGCTTTGTTGTACGGCAGGCCTTTTATGGAGTTAAAGCAATCATGAGACCTATTTATCTTCTCTCTCCCTCCGTCAAAGAAGGGGTAAATGCTTTGCCTGTGATTGCATTTTCATTGGTTGCCCAAAAAATTGATTTTGATGAGTGTGACACTTTGGTGTTTACTTCAAAGCAGGCCGTTGTGTCTGCGGACATGATAGACAAAAGATGGAAAGAGTATCCCTGTATAGCTATTGGTCCGGCTACAGCAAAGCAGATAAGGCAATTGGGAGGAGAGGTAATTTATGAGCCAAAAAATTTTTACGGCGAAGTGCTTGCTTTGGATATTGCCGCTTTTTTTAAGGAAAGAAAACTTCTTTATCTCAGACCAAAAGAGATTTCGTTTGACAGCAAGAGTTTCTTGGAAAAAAAAAGGATAATTTTAGAAGAACAAATTATCTATGAAACCTCTTGTGTAAAATACGATAAAGAAAAAGCACCCCCTCAAGATGCGATCATTATTTTTACCTCCCCTTCCTCGGTGGCATGCTTTTTAAAAAGTTTTGAATGGAATCCAGGCTATACCGCAGTGGTGATAGGAGAGGCTACGCTTAAGCATTTACCTGAGAATGCGAAGTGTGCGGTTGCAGAGGAACCCTTGATAGATGCCTGCATTAAAAAAGCAAAAGAATTGCAAAATCATAACATTAAACCTGCCTCTAACTCCAAATAGGTTATAATTAAATAACCTGGGTGGTGCGACAACTGTATTTGGGGTCCAACATATATGTTTGGTGGGATACGTAGCAGATCGGTGTGCGGATGGTTTCGTTTGAGCACGGCTTAAAGCCTGCGAGAAATTGTCCCCTAAAGAGATGCTCTCTCCCGCATCGTTGGCTAATTAGGGCCGACTTGAAGCAGAACGCCTACCCGGGGGCTAATAAGTCATATTTGTTTGCTCATACAAGGATTTTCTTGAAAATTGAAACAGAGAGTTGTCTGTACTGAATTTTGATGAAACCTCTTGGCAACAAACATATCAGTTACTTCAAGTTTGAGACAATGAGATAATTACAATACACCTTTTTTGGAGAAATAGATGAATATATTAATCATAGGTTCTGGAGGTAGAGAATACTCTATCGGTTTGGCACTTAAAAAAGATAAAAATGTAGAGAAGATCTATTTTGCGCCAGGAAATGGAGCAACAGACGCATTGGGAGAGAATCTGGCCATAAGTGATTTTAATGCTTTGGCTGATTTTGCAGAAGCACGAGAGGTAACGCTAACTATTGTTGGTCCGGAATCACCGTTGGTGGAAGGCATTGTAGACATATTTAAAGCAAGAGGATTAACAATATTTGGACCCACTGCGCAAGCGGCACAGCTGGAAGGGTCCAAGATTTTTATGAAAAATTTCTTGGCGCGACACAATATTCCCACTGCAAAATATATTCAAACGGATTCTTTGGAGGAGGCTTATACCTTCATCAACACTCTTGATGCGCCTATTGTCGTCAAGGCCGATGGTCTTTGCGGCGGCAAAGGCGTAATTATTGCCCAAAGTCACGATGAAGCCAAAAAAGCGGCCGGTGAAATGCTCAGCGGCAATGCATTTGGCGATGCGGGAACAGCTATTGTCATAGAGGAATTTCTTGACGGATACGAACTTTCTGTTTTTGCCATATGCGATGGGAAAGACTATGTGGTGCTTCCGGCTGCGCAAGATCATAAAAGATTGCTCAATGAAGACAAGGGACCTAATACGGGCGGGATGGGTGCCTATGCACCGACGCCATTGGTCAATGAAACTATCTATAAAAAATTAGATGAGCGCGTGATTAAACCTACACTAAAAGGAATGGAAGAAGAAGGAATGCCTTTTACGGGAGTTCTTTTTATTGGTGTCATGGTGGTGAAGGGTGATCCGATTATCCTGGAGTATAACGTACGTTTTGGTGATCCTGAGTGTGAAGAGTTGATGCCATTGCTTAAATCGCCTGCAAGTGAACTTTTTTATAAGGCAGCCACAGGTGATTTGAAAAATGCAAAAATCGAATTTCATGACAAGTATGCAGTAGGTGTCGTGATGGCAAGCAAAGATTATCCGTATAAAAATTCTGACCCCGCTGAGATTATTGTAGATGAGATTCACCATGAAGAGCTAAAAGAAAACGCACACATTTCTTACGCGGGAGTAAGCCGCGGAGAAGATGGAAAGCTTTATGCAACCGGCGGTAGAGTTCTTGTGTGTGTAGGAGTCGGCAAAAGCATTAAAGAAGCACAAAGACGCGCTTATATGCTGGTGGGTCAGGTGCACTTTGCAGGCAAGCAGTGCCGTAGTGATATCGCTTATCAAGCACTTTAGGCTGCCGGATAATGTCTAGCTCTTTTTCTTTTCAGATTGCAACCATACCGAAACGAACTGTAGCATTTGTCATAGATGATATTGTTGTTTCGATCTTCTTTGTAGTGATTTTTTATGATCAGATGATAATGCTTATGTCAGGAGTTTCCGCCCTTGATCAATCAACAGCAGAGGCAATGAATGTTTTTGTTCAGGAAAATATTTTAGTTTTTTTTGTTATCAAAATACTTTATCATACTGTTTTGGTATGGCAAAGCGGCATGACACTGGGTAAATATGTAGTAAAAATAAAAGTCATTGATTATCAAACGGAACAGATTCCCTCTTTTGTGAAGGCATTTTTGCGTGCATTATTGAGGGTGCCTAGCGAACTTTTTTTTTATGTCGGGTTTATGTTGGCATTTTTTACGCCGTTGAGGCAAACCTTTCATGACAAATTTTCAAACTGTGTAGTGATTGATGCCTAGACTTCTTTTTCTTTTTTTTCTGACTGTATTTTTTGGGTCACAAAGTATCTGTGCAGAAGAGAAAAAAGGTAAAATAGAGGTTATTGCAAAGCATTTGCAGTCATCCAAAACGACAGTGAGGGCCATAGACGAGGTTATTGTGTACTATGAAGACTCTGTAATCAAAGCATCCAGCGCATTTTATGATAAACAAACAAAAAAACTTATCCTTGACGGGCAAGTGGAAATGATAGGATACGAGGGCACCAAGACGCAAACCAATCATCTTGAAATTCAAACAGATACCAAAGAAGTTCATTTTCAAACACTTTTTTTTGTCACGGAAAATGATATATGGCTATATGCAGACAAAGCAAGCAAAAAAGAAGGAAATTATACTTTGGGCCAAAGTATATTTTCTAGCTGTGACATGAATGACCCTGTATGGAAAATGGTTTTTTCTCGCTCTTTGTATGACAGTGAGGCCAAATACATGAAGATATATGACGCAAAAGTCTATCTATGGGATATTCCTGTTTTTTATTCGCCTTATTTGGGTTTTTCGACCCACAAAGAGCGCAGTTCGGGATTGCTTTTTCCTCTTTTTGGCTATTCATCTGAAGAAGGATTTGTCTACGAGCAGCCTATTTTTTGGGCTATTTCTTCCAGTATGGATTTTGAGATTAACCCTCAAATGCGAACCAATCGCAGCAAGGGAATTTACGGCACGTTAAGATTTGCAGACAGCAACAACTCTTTTGGGCAATTAAGGACAGGTTATTTTAGAGATAATGATGAAAATCAGTTAGAGCATTATGGTGCAGAATTCCTTTATGACTCCAGCAGTTTTTTTGATTCGAGTTTGCCGCAAGGGCTCAAAGACGGCCTGTATGTGAATGCGACTTATTTGAATGATATAGATTATTTGAACCTGCAAAAGACACATCTGGAGCATTTTGGTCTTTTGCCGCTGCAGGAATCGCGTTTGAATTATTTTTTATATAATGATGACCACTATGCGGGTATTAACGGAAAATATTTTATAGACACCCGAAATGAAAGCAATGCAAATACCTTACAAGTACTTCCTTCTTTGCAATGGCATAAATATTTAAATCATTTCGTATGGAATAATCTTACCTATAGCGTCGATGCGCATATTAACCATTTTTATAGAAAAGAAGGGGTGACGCTGAAACAGGCAGAGACCAAAATGCCTTTAGAGTGGACCAATTCTTTTTTCGATGGATTTGTCAATCTTTCTTTAAGTGAAGAGTTCTATTACAGTAAATTCTTTTTTGGCAACGGAAGTTATGAATATGATAAATTTGAATATTACAGCAATACACATAAAGTAAAATTTTTTAGTGATTTAACGAAATCCTATACAGATTTTATTCATGTCTTGCAGCCTTCTTTTGGTTATGTCAAGCCAGGAAACGAGCATCAAGATCCTACCTATTTTGAGTGGCTTACTGAAGCACAAAAGATGCTTTTTGAAGCGGACTTGCCTGAGGAATACTATGATTTGAGCTTAGGCCAATATTTTTATGATGCACAAATGAAGCTTATTTTTTTTCAGCGTCTGTCTCAAAAATATTATACCAACCGTGAATACAAGTTTGCAGACATATCCAATGAGATGCAGTACAATTGGAAGAATTGGCAATTTTATAATGATATAGTCTATTCTTATGAATTTAATAAAATACGAGAATCTTCGAGCCTCATTTTGATGGCTGAAGATGAATACCATTTGAGCATTGGACACTCTTTTAGACAAAAACTGCCTGATGATATTATTGATATTGCTGTGGCAAATGATATTAATTTTGATTTTAGATATGATATAAATAAAAGAGTGGCAGTGAACGGAGGAATCACCTACAATATAGACAATGCTTCCAATACACAGTGGAGGGCCGGAGCCAGCTATAATAGGGATTGCTGGAATGTTGCTACATTTATAGGAGAGGAAGTTACGCCAAGACCGACAGGATACACTAAAGATAATATATTTTATGTTCAATTTAACTTCAAGCCGTTTGGCGGTATTGGATCAGGGGAATTGGAAAAGGAAAGGTTAAAGTAATGCATGGACCGGCCAAAGAGCTCAACAGAGCTTTGGAAATTTTAGAATTGCCCGCATTTATTACTAAAGAGGATATCAAAAAACAGTATCGTTTTCTTGCCAAAAAACATCATCCGGACTTGGGCGGCGAGGCTCAAAAAATGGAAGAAATTAATTATGCTTATAAACTTTTGATGAAGTATATAGAAGAGTTTCGTTATACTTTTGATGAAAACGAAATCAACAGACAGTACCCGGGGGCGGATTATGTTCAGCGATTTAGGGTTTAGTTATCATTTTGAAGACCGCCAAGATGCAGCCGAAAAACTCATCGAAACGCTTCCGCTTGAGATTTTGCAAAAAAATGAAGCGGTGATTATTAGCGTGAGCGAGGGGGGTGTTTATTTTGCCGACCAGATAGCAAAAGCTGCTCATGCCCCAATGGATATATTGCTTACAGCGCCTATTTTGGCATCCAACAATCCTGAAATAGCTATCGCTATGGTTTCGGAAACAGAAGAAGTGGTTATGCACAGAGCATTGATTGAAGCTTTTGAGATCAATGAAGACTATGTATACAGCGAAGCAAAACGTAAATACGAAGAAGAGGTATTAGGTTATATATATAAGTATCGTCAAGGCGCAGGGCTGATTTCTTTGAAAGACAAGTATGTGGTACTGGTTGATGAATGTATTGAAACAGGACTTACGATGATGGTTGCACTCAAATCAGTGATCGCGCAAGAGGCAAAAAATATCTATATTGCGGCACCGGTGTTAGATAAAACAGTTTATCAAAATTTGCTTTCTGTGTGTGATGGTGTATTTTGCCCTTGCAAAATACAAGATTATATTTCAATAGAATATTACTTTAAAGTGTTTGAAAAATCTAGCTTTGAGGAAATTTCTAAAACAGTAAAATCCTACGAAAAATTAGTGGCGCGGGATGGAAAAATTAAAAAGGATATAAGAACATATGAATAACGAAAAAATTGTAGATCTGGAAATGAATTATCTTGAAGAAAAGTATGAGTTTGACAAGGTAGCAAAACAAGCCAGCGGCGCTGTAATGTATAGACAGGGCAAAGCCGTATTGATCGCTGCGGTTGCGATTGATGAGAAAAGCGGAGAGGAAGATTTTTTGCCGCTTACGGTTCAGTATTTGGAAAAGTCATACGCTGCAGCAAAAATTCCAGGAGGATTTATCAAAAGAGAAACCAAACCGGGAGATTTTGAAACATTGACTTCACGTATCGTTGATCGTTCTCTGCGCCCTTTGTTCCCTGATGGCTTTCACTATCCGGTTACGATAACCGTCATGGTGGTAAGCAGTGATTCTGAAGTGGATATGCAAATAGCCGCACTGCATGCAGCCAATGCGGCACTTTTGGTCTCGGATGTTCCGGTTAGTCAAAGTATTGCAGCGGTAAGGGTGGGCAAAGTGGAGGAAACAATAGTAATCAATCCTGCATTAGGCCAACAGACAAAAACGGTGCTCGATCTTCTTGTGGTCGGCTCCGGCAAAGATGTCCTGATGATAGAGATGAGAACTTTGCCCTCCAAAAAAGATCAAGTGCAGCACTGCAATGAACTTAATGAAGAGGCATTGGTGGAAGTGATTGCTCTTGCCAGTGAGCACATAGCGCAAGCATCAAAAACTTATATGGAAGCTTTTAGGCCATTTGTCAAGCAACCTTTAGATCTTCCGCTCAGTGAAGAAAAAATTAATGACGAGCTTTATGGCTACATCGAAAAAAACTATGCCCAAGAGATAGAAAAAGCCATTTCGCATATGGCAAAAAGTGAACGCTCTACTGAACTCAAAAAAGTTCGTTCAACTATTTTAGAGGCACTCGAAGAGGCAGGGAAAGAAGCAGACAAAGAACTTGTTTCAAAAGTGCTTGAGCGTTACAAAAGAAGTGTTGTGAGATCAATGATTCTCGACAAAAATATAAGGGCAGACGGGCGGACTTTGGACGAAATTAGAGCCATAAGCATTGAAACGAATATTCTGCCTTCTGTGCACGGTTCGTGTCTTTTTACGCGCGGACAAACGCAGGCGTTAGTGACCGCAACGTTGGGTGACAAAAAAGATGCGCAGATGTATGAACTTATCACAGATAAAACAAGCCAGTTAGAAAACTTTATGGTGCATTACAATTTTCCGGGCTTTTGCGTAGGTGAAACTAAACCGATCGGAGCTCCGGGAAGAAGAGAATTGGGTCATGGAAATCTTGGAAAAAGAGCATTGGAGCCGGCCGTTGATATGCATTACGATGGAACAATTCGTCTTGTTTCAGAAATTTTGGAGAGTAATGGCTCTTCGTCCATGGCGACAATTTGCGGAGGAAGCTTGGCATTAAGAGGAGCAAAGGTAGAGATGGTTGATCTGGTGGCAGGCATTGCTATGGGGCTTGTAAGAGAGGAGAGCAGATATGCCGTGCTTTCAGATATTATGGGGCTTGAAGATCATGACGGCGATATGGATTTTAAAGTAGCCGGAACCAAAAAAGGGATTACGGCCCTTCAAATGGATATCAAGCTGGGGGGCATTGATCTGGATGTCCTCAAAACGGCACTCAAGCAGGCATCCAAAGGCAAAAATCATATAATTGGGCTGATGGAAGAAGCTGAACAGCACATCATATCAAGCGGTGCGCTCCCAAGCGTTGAGCAGTTTAGTGTTCATCCGGGCAAAATAGTAGATATTATAGGCAAAGCGGGAGCTACAATACGGGAAATTATTGAAAGGTTTGAAGTTACAGTTGACTTGGATCGCGATGCGGGCGGAGTCAAAGTTTCAGGAGAAGATAAAGAAAAAGTAAAAGCGGCCAAAGCGCATATTGAAACCATTGCTTCTGCTCCTGCAAGAAAGCAAATAGAATATAAAGTGGGAGAAAGCTACAGGGGCAAAGTAAAAAAGGTAGTGGATTTTGGTCTTTTTGTAGAAATGCCGGATGGATTTGATGCACTGCTTCATATCTCAAAGGTTGCAAAGGAGCATGTCAATAATCTTTCTGAACGCTACCGCGAGGGTGAAGAGATCACTGTTATAGTTATGGAGCAAAAGGGCAAAAAGGTGGAGTTGGCAACACCGGAATTTTTAGCATAAATTTAATTTAATTTTGCTATAATTTCGCCGTTGATACAAAGTGACAAGTAGGGATACGCAAGCCGAACAGACTTTGAAAGACAGTCTAAAGAGACTTAAAACCTATTTAATTGAAGGAATAAATATGAAAAAGTTTTTCTTACTTTTCTTGGCACTCGGTGCTGCTGCATTTGCAGGCGAAGGTGAATCTATGGTACAAGCATACTCAGTAGTTGCTGCTGGTGTTGGTCTTGGTCTTGCTGCTCTTGGCGGTGCTATTGGCATGGGTAATACTGCTGCTGCAACAATTGCAGGTACTGCTAGAAACCCTGGTCTTGGCGGTAAATTGATGACAACAATGTTTATTGCATTGGCGATGATCGAAGCACAAGTTATCTATACTCTTGTTATCGCTCTTATCGCACTTTATGCTAACCCATTTATCGGTTAATCTAAATAAATATTAAGGTTGCGGCGGTATAATCCCGTCACAACTTTTTGATAGTTTACTAAACTATCTAAGTCTACGCGGCAGTGGTGGAACGGTAGACACGCTACCTTGAGGGGGTAGTGCCCTACGGGTGTGGAGGTTCAAATCCTCTCTGCCGCACCATTTAAATTCTATCTAGCTTAGCAAAATCAGGCAAATTATTTTAATACAGCAAGCTACAGTTAAGATGCTAGCGTATGATAAAAATTTTCTATCGCTCCAGAGTTTCCTAAAATGCAAACATATTATCTGCGTGGACTTTATGGGCATTATCTATATCAGTATACTCTATGCCTCTTTTGTTTTACACAGAATCCATCCGAAGTGTTTAATAAAGTTTAAAGTTGGTCTTTTGCCCTTCAAACCTTTTTGCTCAGCGATTCAATATTGTTGCTGTTGCCAAGAACTACCAAGATGTCGCCTGCTTCAAGAATATCGTTTTTCTCAAAAGAGGTGTGCCATTCGCCTTGATGTTTGTAGGCGATGGGTTTGACCTCGAACTCCTCTTTAAATACCGGCGATAGTATAGAGGTTCCAACCCAAAAAGTAGGGACAACCATCTTTGCAAGCTTTATGGTAATAGAGAGATCGATAGTTTCGTAGTGCATATTTTTAACGATTTTTTTGACCAGTTTTTTCGCTGATTCCATCTCTGGATAGATTACTTTAGCGGCACCTAGTTTTGATAATATTTGACCGTGAACTTGCGTAATGGCTTTTGCTACCACAGTTTTTATACCTAGCTCTTTGAGTGCCATAACGGTAAGAATACTTGCTTCAAGATTTTCTCCGATGCTCACTATTGCCATCTCGGCGTCTGCTATGCCTGCTTCATAAAGTGCCTTTGGGTCTGATGAGTCAAGAATGATTGCGTCTTGAACAAACTCACTTATATTTCTCACCTTCTCCTCATCATGATCTATGGCGATAACCGCCGCCCCTTGCTGTGAGAGCCCTTTTGCTACGTGGTATCCGAATTTTCCTAATCCAATAACGACATATGTCATATAATCACCTTTCCTTCTGCGTATTTGATACGGGTTTGCACCGCTTTTCCTACGATCACTATTGTAAATGCAAAAACTCCTATTCTCCCCATGAGCATAAGCAGGATGATATTGAGTTTTCCTACATCGCTAAAGAGTGCACTGTAGCTTAGCACTCCGCCGTTGCCCGTTGATACCCCTACTGTTGCAAATGCTGAGCATGTTTCAAAAAGAGTTCTGACAAAGTGAAGATGTTCACTCTCATTTAAAATAACCGTTGAAATGAGGATATAAAAAGAGGCGACAAAGATAATCGCATAGGCTTTGTTGATCTGGTAGGGAATTAAACTTCTGTGAAAAATATGCGGGTTGTTTTGACCGCGCAGCGTAAACCAAACACCTATGATAGAGAGTGCCAAAACAGTAGTTTTGACACCTCCTGCCGTTCCGCCCGGACTGCCGCCGATAATCATAAAAATAGTTCCAAAAAAGAGGTTAGAATCGTTGAAGGTGGAAAAATCTATCGTGTTGAATCCTGCGGTACGGTAATTGACCGATGCAAACCATGCCGCAGCGATTTTTTCTCCAAAAGGCATATTTCCAAGAGAGTTCGGGTTGTTCCACTCCAGTGAGAGGATGATAGCTATCCCTGCAACAATCAAAATAGCCGATGTCCATAAAACAAGCTTTGTGTGTGTAGAGAGACGTGTGAGCGACTTTTTGCGGTAATTGTAGAGCTCTAAAAGGACAAGATAGCCAAGCCCGCCTATAATGATGAGCAATGGAATGGTAATATTGATAATGAGGTCATCCCTAAAGCGCATCATATTGTCGCTAAAGAGAGAAAATCCTGCATTGTTGAAAGCGGAGATGGAGTGGAAAATACCAAACCATAGGGCATCCGCAAAGGGCATATCCGCCAAAAATCGAAGCGTAAGCAGTGCTGCACCACTTAGCTCGATAATGATAATGGAGGTAAATACAATTTTTAAAAAGCGAAAAACACCGCTCATTCCTGGATAGTTGAGAGACTCTTTGAGGATAAGACGATCACGGTAGCCGAGTTTTTTGCCGCGCATGATGGCTAAAAATGTTACCGTCGTCATATAGCCTAGCCCACCGATTTGAATAAGAAGAAGAATGATGGTGTGACCAAAGATTGTAAAATCAACGGGAGTATCTTTGACGATAAGCCCCGTTACGCAAACTGCCGATGTTGCGGTAAAAAGAGCGTCTATGATAGTGAGTTCGCCGTTATGGGCAAAAGGAAGCATCAGTAAAAAAGTTCCTATGCCAATGAGAATAACAAAACTCAAAAAAATAATTTTCATATCTTGTGTTTGCATGCAACTCCTTAGCTATCGCAGCAAAATCTATATCCGATACCGGATTCTGTTTTGATATAGTTTGGCCTTGTGCTGTTTTTTTCTATTTTTTTTCTCAGGGTATTGACATAAGTTCGCAAATACTGCATTTCATTTTGATACCCTGTGCCCCAAACCTCTTTTAATATCTGTTTATGGGTAAGCGTTTTGTTGGCATTAAGCAGAAAATATTTTAATAGTTCATATTCTATAGGGGTTAATTTTAGGCTTTCCTTTTGAAATAAGATGCTTCGTGAAAGGAGATTGAGCTCCAGCTCCCCGCAGATAATATTTTTTTTAATGTTTTCTTCGCTGATATTTCTTCTTAGGTTTGCTTTTACTCTCGCCAACAGTTCATTGATCGAAAATGGTTTTGTGATATAATCATCCGCCCCGCAGTCTAAAGAAGTTACAATCTCTTTCTCGTCGCATCTGGCGGTAACTACAACGATGGGTACTTTGGAGATTTCCCGCAAATCCATGATCAGGTCTTTCCCATCCCCATCCGGTAAACCCAGATCTACTATGACAAGATTGGGATTTTGGCTCAAAAAAAGTGCTAAGGCGCTCTTTTTGCTTTCGCAGGAAATAAAATCAAAACCATATTCTCTAAATGTAATTTCTAAAAGTTTTTTAACCGATCGGTCATCTTCAACTATCAATATTTTTTTCATATGAGTTCTGCTTTCTTGGTTATCGGCAATCTTATATCTATTTGCATGCCGCTGTTGATGGCTTTTGCTTCAATGATGCCTCCATGAAGTGTTACGATGCTTTTGCATAAAGCCAAACCGATGCCGCTTCCTGAGATATCATTTGTATCTTCAAGACGATAAAATTTATCAAAAATATTTTTGAGTTTCTTTTTGTCAAGATGATCGCTTTTGTTAAAAATGCTTAAAATCATTGTATTTTCAAGCGATTGAATTTTAAGCAGGATATCAGTACCGGGTGTTGCATATTTTAAAGCATTGTCCAGCAGGTTGACAAGAAGCTGTGTCAGCAGCATATTGTCTCCCCAGAAAAGCTCGATATTTTGAATGTCTATCTTTAAGATGTCATCGGTTTGTTTTTGAGAAAATTCCTGCAAGGCAACTCCGATCATGTCTTCAAAATCGCACCATTGCAGTTTTAAATCCATTTCTTTGTTTGAAAACCTTGCGCTGTCAAATAGATTTGTAATAAGCCGTTTCATTCTCAAAGAAGCATAGTTGATATCTTCTAAAAGCGTCATCGTTTTTTCTTTGTTCAATTCCGGGTTGGCGAGGATAAGATTGACAGTTCCGTGTATGGTTGCCAGGGGAGTTCTTAGGTCATGAGAGATGATATGCAGCAAAGACTCTCTTAGTTCGTTTTGTCTTTTTTGGGCGCTAAGATTTTTTGCTTGATAGGTAATAATCCAGCCTACAATCCCGAAAATAACAAAACTCCATATATACAGTTCATTGTGAACACTAAAGCTGTAGAGCGGCGGAATATATAAAAAATTAAAACAGATTACGCTGACTAACGTGATAAAAACAGTCGATTTCATATTGCCGTGCATCGAAACAATTGCCACGGGAATAATGTGGATAAGCGCTATATTGATAATGTCTAAATACGCCCTGAAAATATGGCTTATAAACGTGATAAAAATCAAAATTAAAATAGAATTGAAGAGATATCGATAGGTATAAAAAAGATCAGGTTTCATAAAAATACCAGACCCCTCTACTTCGCATACTAAACATTTGATATATCCTTTGCCCGCTTAATCATTTTTTACTTTTAAATAGATTGATTTTATGATAGTCATTATAGGTTTTAATAGATAAATAAAATATCAAGATTGTATCAAAAATATAAAGATTTTATAAAAATCAATCTACTGAACTTAAGAGCAGACTCAGAGATAACGAGAATTTTTAAATAGAGAAATAAAAAACTTCAGCCAATATATCAATCTATATTGATATATAAATATTTTTATAGTATTATTCTAGGACGCCAAAGGAGTAGAGTATGGAAGTTTTTTTAAAAACAATAGGTGCTATCAATGATGAAACGCGATTGCGCCTTTTACGATTTGTAGGGTTAAATGATGAAGTATGCGTGTGTGATATTGAGACTTCGTTTGATATGGTGCAATCGCGCATTTCAAGACATCTGAAAATACTCAAAGAGGCGGGGTTTTTAAAAGTAGACAGAAGGGGGCGGTGGGCTTACTATAGCATACGAAGCCCTTTGGATGTTTTTAGGCAGTCTATTCTTGAAGAGATAAGCTGTTTAAGTATGGATATTCCTGTGCTCAAGAAAGGGTGTATAGCACGATAGCTGCCTTGCGGGTTTTGGATCGGAACGGCTTATTTATCAGTGATGCGTACCGTATCCCTGTTTCTATTTTTGCACTTGGCGGAGCAATCGTATATGTGTGGGATATTCACGGCAAGATAACATCTCTGAATTTATCATGATCAAGTATTGGTTATTGCAAATTAAAACTATAAGCTTTTTTGTTTGGTTTTTTGACAATAAGATAAACAAAGTACACAAAATAGGGCTTTTTGGAGTATTTTTATGTTTTTTTAAGATTAGATTGTGTTATAATGATCGCATCTTAAATAAAGGAAGAAGAATGACAAAAGCAGAGTTTGTGGAATTGGTACAAAAGAACGGTGAATTTGAGAGTAAAGCAGCAGCGGAGAGAGCAGTGAAAGCATTTATAGCTTCCGTAACTGAAGCGCTTGTAAAAAAAGAGACTGTATCATTGGTCGGTTTTGGAACATTTTCGACAGTTGAGGTGGCAGCAAAAAGCGGTACAGTTCCAGGAACAGATAAAACATATAAAAAAGCGGCACATACTGCACCTAAGTTTAAAATAGGCAAAACGCTTAAAGATGCGGTAGCAGCAGCAAAATAATCTATTTTATGGTTGCCTGTGTGGCGGGCAACCTTTTCTTCTTATTCTTCTGAATGTATATTCTCTATACAAATAAAGTATTAAAAATATTTTACAAGAAAACAGTTGCATTATATTTTTACATTTAATTGCTTGAGCAAACGATTTGGCTGAGATCGGGTATTGATAAAATAACGATTTTTTTATTTTTTGTCGTAGTCAGTATGGATTTCAATGTATGTTTTGTGTAATTTTCAAAATGGTATACTTTTACCAAAAAGAGCAAAAAATGAATCTAAAACATATGATCGGTTTGGGTGTAGCAGGCAATTTTGCACATCATTTAGAGCAAGCAGGCGAAATAAAAGATTTTGAAAATATTACTACCGAGCAACCGGATGCACCCAAAGGGATTTTCCCATTTTATGTGCCGCGCTCCAAGACTTTTCTTGGCCTCTATCCTGTGGGAACAAAAAAACTCTGTCTCCCCGAATATGAGGCAAATGCACAGGTTGAACCTGAAATCGCCATCCTTTTTGATATTGTTTATGGCGATGATGAGACGGTGACAGATCTTACTGCAAAAATGTTTACAGCATTTAACGACTGCACCATTCGCAAAGCCGGAGCCAAAAAAATCTCTGAAAAGAAAAACTGGGGATCAAATTCTAAAGGCATCGCAGACAAGTGGATAGCAATAGACAAATTTGAAAAAGGCGGCGTAATGGATCGTTACCGCCTCTGCTCTTTTGTGATGCGTGATGGCATCCTTCAACCCTATGGCGTAGATGCACCGCTGCTGGGGTACAGTTATTTATATGATACGCTCAAACTTTGGCTTATCGACAAGCTAAACAATCAAAAAGATTTTGGTCCGCTGGAGGACATGGCTATGTATCTGAAAGTATCTGATTATCCGGATCAGGCATTGATCTCTATAGGGGCGACGGCTTATGCGGAGTTTGGCGAAAAAAACTATCTTAAACCAAATGATGACATTTATGTTATTGCTTATGATAAGCATAAAGACAGGGGAGATAGGCAAACGAGTGAAAGTAAGATTATATTGCACCAAAGGGTGCAATAGCTTAGCCCATATTTTTTTTGATATCGGCGATGAATTCAGTGATGTCATCATGAAGTGCCTGTAGATCTTCTTCATGTTCAACTTCATCGGCAAGTATCGAAGAGACAATGTCATAGGTTACGATATCTTTGTCTTTGGTCATTTCGGCAATTTTAGAGTAAATGCTAATCGCACACTGTTCACCTTTAATTGCATCATTCAAAATAGCAACAACATCAAACTCTTTAGGCTCTTCGTAGCCGCAATTGGTGTGTGTGAACCATTGTTGAGGATGTGTCAACGGAGTGCCGCCAAGCTGAAGGATTCGATCTGCTACCAGGGTGGCATGTCTAAGTTCATCAGCAGCATGCTGCGTAAGTTCGGTGATCGCAGCATCTTTCATAATCCCTTTGATCACTTTTGCTTCGATAAAATATTGATAGTAGGCCAACCATTCATCTGCATATGCTTTGTTGAGTTCAGTAATAATATCATTGATCTCTAACCCTTTGATGATTGAATTCCCTTTTCGTGCCATAATTTATCCTTTTGAAATGATGTAAAGAAGTTTTTTCTTTATTTATGATAGTCTTTTTTGACTTAAATGGTAATTGCTTTTCTTTGATCTGTATTGAGGCAATCTTATGATATTTTTGTTAGAATGATAAAGAGAAGCGAGAGGAGCGATATGAAACCGTTTTTAATTTTAAGTGCAATGCTTTTGATGGCAGGGTGTGGAGAAAACAACGATAACCAACAAGCAAGACTTCTGGGCGGTCGTATGCCCGAAAGCAAAGTTGTTTCAACAGAATTTGCCAATGAAAAAAATGCCAAAAATCAAACAGTGCTTTTAGAAGAAATGAAGCATGAAAATGCACTTGATCTTGCCAGAATTGAGGCCGAAAAAGCCAAGGCGATTGGCCATATCGAGCTGGAAAAATCAAAGATAGAAATCTCTGCCAGACAGGAGATGGCTGCAATGGCACAGCAAACCCAAAAAGAGGTCGCCTTGGCCAAAGAGCAGAGGATCGCAGCAACAAAAGATAAAGATATTGCACTGTATCAAATGATTATGGGCAGCGGGGCTGTATTGGTTTTATTTGGCATGGCACTTTTTTTGTGGATCTACAGAAAAAACAGAAACGATAAGCTTAAAATGCATGAAGAGACGCTCAGGCATCAGGCATTCATGCAGTCTAGCCGGCAGCAGCATGAAAAAATGAATAAAATGCTAGAGATCATCGTGGATGAAAAAGCAGACAAAGCAGTTAAAAAAGAGTTGGTCAAGCTGCTCAAAGAGCAAGAAGGATCACCCGCCCTTATAGAGTACCGTTAGCTTTTAAACCAACTTTTTACTTTGTCAAATGTGGATTCGAAAGTTGTTTTGTGCGGACGGCTTTCTACACCGTAGCTTTCTTGAAGCTGCTCAAGAAGCTCTTTTTGTTTGCTGTTTATTTTTTGAGGAAGCACCATGCGTATTTGGGCAACAAGGCGGCCTTTTCTTCCGGTGTGAACATCCGCAATACCTTCTCCCTCAAAGACAAACTGTTCTTTATCTTTGGTGCTTTGCTGAAGCTCGAGTTCCAGTTTTCCCTGTAGGGCAGGTATGGTAATAGTTTCACCTAAAACGGCCTGGGTGAAAAATACAGGCACTTCGATATAGACATCATTGCCGTTGCGAATGAAGTGCTCATCTTCTTCGACTAAAAATGTAACATAAAGATCTCCCCGGCTTTTATTCTTGGCTTCATTGCCGCGGCCTTGTACTCTGAGACGATTGCCGCTATCCACGCCTGCGGGAATAGTGATGGTTACGGAGTCTTTTTCTTCATGGTAGCCTTTGCCTTGACAGCTGATACAGTTTTTGGCGATTTTCTGTCCTCTTCCATGGCATTTCGGGCAGGTTTGTGTAAATGTCATCGGTCCCTGACGCATGATCACTTGTCCCCGGCCCCCACAATAGTCGCATGTTTCAAGTTTTCCGTCTTTGGCTCCTGTTCCTTGGCAATCGCTACAGGATGTTTTATAGAAAACGTCTATGGTTTTTTTGCATCCAAATACTGCTTCGTGAAAGGCCAATGGCAATTCTATCTCAAAGTCCAAAGCATATTTTTGGCTGGGGTCTTTGCGTGTCTGCCCGAAACCGCCGCCAAAACTACCCGTTGCCCCGCCAAACATAGAATTGAAGATATCCATAATATCATCCATGCTTCCGCCGCCAAAACCGCCGCCCATGCCATGTCCTTCAAGCCCGGCTTTTCCGTAGCGGTCATAAATAGCTCTTTTTTCCTCATTGCTTAGTACTTGATAGGCTTCATTGACAAGTTTAAACTTTTCTTCGGCTTCTTTGTTGTCAGGATTTCTGTCGGGATGATATTTCATCGCCAATTTTCGATACGATTTTTTAAGTTCACCACCCGAGCAACTTCTGCTGACTTCCAATACTTCATAATAATCAAGTTCTGTCATTTTCTGTGTTTCCCTCTTTGGTCTTAGTGGATTATTTTGGCGAATTCTACCATAATTTGGCTATAATCACAAAAACCAAGAAGAGAGGCAGGGATGGTAGTCCATATCGTAATGTTTCAGTTTAAAGAAGAAAACAAAAAACCCAATATCATTCAAGCCAAGCAGATGCTTGAAAATTTGATGGGAGCCGTGCCTTCCCTTAGAAGTATGGATGTGGGGGTCAACTTTTCGACAGAAGACAGAGCGATGGATCTTAGCATTATTGCTTCTTTTGAGAGCAAAGAAGGCCTTGATGCCTATGCGGTCCACCCTGAGCACCTCAAAGTAATCGATTTTATTAAGACGGCTGTAGAATATTCTAAAGTAGTAGATTATGAGAGAATATGAGAAAGCACAGGATAGAAGCATTTGAAAATCTGGTAGAAGCCTTGGGAGCATTGCCCGGGATCGGCAAAAAAACAGCAATTCGTTTGGCATACCATATGGTGATGGAAGACGGGTTTGCAGGAATGAAGCTTGCGCATGCTATTGAAACGGGCGTCAACAGCATTCAAAAATGCAGCAAATGCCACAATATGAGTGAAGATGAATTGTGTGCGATTTGTTCTGATCCTTTTAGAGACAGCTCTAAGCTCTGTATTGTACAAAGTGCAAAAGATATTTTAACCATAGAAGAGAGCAGACAGTTTTTGGGTGTTTATTATGTGGTTTCGCAGGTGAGCGATCTGGACGAGAGCCATCTTTTGTATGCGGCACATGGAGTAGATGAAGTGATTTTTGCTTTTCCTCCAAGCATTGCCACCGATACGATGATTCTTTACATTGAAGATAAGCTCAAAGGATTAAATATCAATTTTACCAAAATAGCACAAGGGGTGCCTACGGGGGTGGAGCTCGAAAATATCGATTTGCTTTCACTCTCTCGTGCGTTTGAAGCAAGAGTGAAGATATAAATCAAAAAAATACCTTGGAGGCTACTCTTGAGCGCATTTTTCGTTGATATAGTCTTGGATGAATTGGCGTACCTGGGCGTAGACAAAGGAATCTTTGTATGTATCAATCTTTCCCCCGCTGGCGTTGGGGTGACCGCCGCCGCCGCCGATATGTTCAGCCATTTTTGAAACATCCAGCTTGTTATTGCTGCGCAAAGAAAAATGGCCTCTGAAGTTGATATCCATATAAAAGTCATAGTCAGGATTGTTGACAAGAAACGTGTTGCCGATGATGGAAGTGTTGCCTATATTGTATCCCAGGATGCCCTTGTATCCTTTGTAATGAATGGTGAGGCGCGCCTTATCGATACCTAAAAGATCTGTGACGTAAAAAGCAACAAGGTTGTCTTTGGTGTTGTTTGCTTCTCTCATAAAAAAAGATTTTTTGATCCGGTGCAGCGCATCATCAAGTTTAATGGGAGCATCGGCATCGTCTGCCATTTGTTTCGCTGCTTCGATAAGCGAGAGTTTCAAGGCTCTGTCCTCGTCGGGGAATAGGATGCGATTGATCTCTTTTGCGCCCGAAATCATGCCAAGCATCACTTTGCCGTATTCAAAAAGCGTGTCTTGATTCAGCCAGATATCGACGGCATTGACTGCCTGTACAATATGCAAAAACGTATGGTCTAGATCAAAATCATAATGTCTTTTGAGCCAATCATAAGTGATGCGCGTGGCGCTGCGGGAAGTGTCCAGCGTGTACCATGCAAAACGTTCTGCGGTATTGGCGCCTGTTGCATGGTGGTCAAGCAGTTGCAGTTTTGCACCGATACGTACGGCTTCTTTTTCTATCCAATTTGCTTCTTTCGTGCTAAGGTTAAGATCCGTGATAAGGATCAATGCTTCGGTATTTTCTCCGCGAACAAATTTGTCTTGCTCGATCTTGTGGACTATCTCTTCGAGCCTTGCAGTCACTTCGGGTCCATAGTTTGCATTGTAGCACACGATGTTCTCAAAGCATTGCACGGTAAGGTATTGGCATGCATACCCGTCAAGGTCGATGTGGGAAAGATGATAAATGTATTGTTTCATGATAAAAGATACCTTTTTAATTTTTAATCATACCAAATAGAGCCACTGATGCAGGCGATCAATAAAATGGCTGTTGCGACAGTATGTTTCAGGCTTTGTTTGAAAAGCATTTATAATAATATATCGCCCAACGTCAGATCAAATAAAAAATCATCGATTTTTGTTTGAAATTTAAGTAAAAACGGAGAGATGGCACAGCTTCCGATCATTCCGTTCGGACAGGTTTGGGCATATTGGGCACAATCAAAAACAGTAGGCATTTTTCCTTCTGCAGCACAGATGACATCATAAACCGGGATACTGTTAATATCTTTTGCCAGCATAAATCCGCCGTGTGCGCCTTTTCTGGATTCCAGGATACCCTGTTTGGCCAAATTTTGAAGAATTTTAGCCAGAAAACTTTTAGGGATGCAAAGTTCATTTGCCAATTGTTCAGCTCCGATAGGGGCTTCTGCTTTTCGAATGGTATCCAAAGAAAGTAACGCATATTCGCTCGCACGTGTCAATAACATAATGAGACCTTATTTAATGAATTAGGAGTATATTACTCTAATTTATATTAGAGTTTGGTTTGGCCGAAAGACAGATTGGCCTAAGCTCCAAAAAAGAATAGTATGGTATCATTGCGCTCCCAAATACACTTTGGAAAATAAAATACCAATCAGGAGGTCATTATGGCTTTGGATCAGGCGAAAAAAGCAGAAATTATCGCAAAATACGCTAGAGGCGACAAAGATACAGGTTCAACAGAGGTGCAAGTGGGACTTATTACAGAAAGAATTACGTACCTTACAGAACACCTTAAAATCAACAAAAAAGACCACTCATCAAGAGTAGGGCTTCTTAAGCTTGTAGGTCAAAGAAGAAGACTTATGAGATATCTTAAGACTAAAGATATCAGTCGATGGAATACGATCAAAAACGATCTTGGCATCAGAAACTAATCTTTTTTTCAATCCAGCCGCCTTTGGCAGCTGGACAAAACCGCGCGCTAGAGTGTACTGATATACTCTGCCACCGAACGAATCTCTTCTTTGCTGTATCTGTCTAGCAAATTCTTTTTATATATTTTTGCGATAGGCATTGCTTTCTTTTTACCCGAAGCAAACTGTTCCACATCTTCAACAATTTCTTCTGCAGACATCCCTTTGATAGCCTTTGAGTGCTCGGCAGCAACTTTCTCTCCTTCATAGCCATGGCAACCTGCGCAAGTTTTGTCATAGATTGATTTCCCTGATGCCGCACACAAAAAACCAGTCATTAAGAAAGGTAACAAAATTTTTATTTTTCTCATTTTCTCTCCTTTTTTAAATTGTAACAAACACCCTGTTTTGTAATGCTTAAAGAAGTGATCGATAGGCAGCGATGCAGTTTTTTATGAGATTATGTCAGTGAAGAGAATTTATTATAAAGTTCGATTTTTGACGTGACGCGGTATTTGTTGAAAATATTTTTCATGTGTGTTTTAAGTGTATTGATCGATATCCCAAGCGTTTGCGCAACTTCACCGTAAGACATTCCGTTCAATACTTTACGCACTATTCTTTTTTCCTGTTCTGTGAGCAGTTTCATGTTTTCATCAATTCTCATGCATTTGGAGTACACGAGGCTGTAGTGCTGATCGTACAGGGGTTGGAGCAAGGTTTGAAATACATTTTGGATGTTTTCAAGTTTTTTAAGATCGATTTTGTTTTCTGCTTGAAAGATAAAACACACAAAACCGATTTTATCTAGTTTATCAAAAGCATAAAGAGGCATCAAAACAGCTTCTTTCATCTTTATCTCTTCGGTAAATGCTTTGGCTTCTTTCTGTGTTATTATGCCCTTGAACAGCTCAAACAGATCATGTATGGTATGGTGTTTTTGTCCGAGATTAAAATGATCGGTACAGTTTTTGACAAACTGATTCCAGTTTAGCTTTTTTTTGGGGAAAAGATATTGTATTAGCAGATGAGAAAAAAGCCTGTGTTTTTCAATAACATGCTCTACATGAACCTTTTGGTGTTCATTGACACAGATCGCAATGATGTCCGCCTTTGATTTTTCAAGATAAAAATCACTATCCTTATGCAAAAGAGCCTTTAAGCTTCTGCCTTGAATGACACATCCTTGAATCTCTATAATCTTATGGAGAATCTCCTGGTCTGTGATCGTATGCATGTGCATGACTCCTTGGCAGATAATCTTTGAGTGATTGTAGTCTACATTTTCTTAAGGTGTTCCTATTTTGTAGAAAATCACACGAAAGGGTGATGTATGCAGAATGATATTTTGCTATACTACAAATATAGTTTTGATTATATTATGATTTTATAGTAATTCAAAATCTAAAATCTATACTTAAAAAGGAAGGGAATTATGATGAAAAAAAGTTTACTATCTTCATCTGCCGTAGCTCTTATAATGGGCAGTTTGCTAGTCGGATGCGGAGGAGGAAGCAGTTCGAGCTCAAGCGGAGAGGATGATCCGCTGGTGATCGAACCGCAGCCTCCGGTGACAGAGATCAACGGCACAACACTGTTGTGTGACGGAGGGGATTCGGAAGTATCGGTAGATGCAGCCGAGTTTAATGCCAGCCAAACTGTAAGAAGAAATATCTCTTCTACTTCAAATGATCCAAGCAGCAAAAATTACCACAGAGAAAGTCCGACATCACACAATACGCCGGAGCCTTTGGATATGGTGGTGCTCTCAACGCACGCAGACGGAAACCTGACCGAAGCCGGTGAGGCAGACACAAAAGTGCATCCGATCGTCGTCAGTTATGCCCAGCAGATCGTAGGAGACTATGAAACGGGTATCGGAAGCGCAGATGTAGGCGATCCGACGCATGTAGACGGAGTTTTTGTGAGTTACTCCAGAGACAACGGCGATTCGTGGAAGAGCTATGTGATCTCCGATACGACAGAGAAGAGTTCGATGCAGGTAGACTGGAACGGTACGGAGATTGAGTATCCGGGGCATGCGCAAAAACCCACCATGGCGGTAGAGGGCAACCATATCCTTGTAGCGTGGAACGACAAATACTGTCCAAGCAACAATCCGTTTGATCTTCCTCAAGAAGGCGATGATGCAAATGCCACCTATCCGACCGACTATTTTGCCGTTAACGGGCCGCAAAAATCGATCGACTATGAAGGAGCAACGGCGTTGCCTGACGGTAAGCAGGTGTGGGAAGTACCGTTTAGCTGTGTATGGACAGCCAGAGGTATTGTGGATCCTTCAACCGGAGATATTACATGGCATACGCCTCAACAGCTCACCACAGGGACAAGAGATTCTAACCACATTTGGATCGCAAGTTCAAGCGCAGGATTTGCCATGTCGTGGCAAGAAGATACGGTGGGATTGCGTTCGGGCAACGGCGAAGGTCCCGGGGATGGCTGGAGCGGTGCGACAACCAATCACGGCTCGGATATCTGGTACACCTCTATCAAAATGGATGAGTTTGACGATATCAACGGGACTGATGAAAATGTAACCAAACCCAAATCGCTTTATAAATTCAACTATCCGGTGCGTATCACGGATAACGAAAAATGTTCCAATGACGATACGAAACCGTATTGCCAATATATATGTGACACTTACGGATTTGTGACGTTGACTACCAACAACAACCAAGAAACCGAGATTACACGTTGTAAAACGTACGATACGGATATGCTGACCGATACGCAGGTTGTTTTAGACGGTGATACGGGCGCTTCCAGATCGGCGATAGAAATTCTTGTAACGGATCAAAATGAACATGTGGTGATCCTCGGATACGAAGAGACCAAAGGATTGTCAGACAGCACGCCGGGCGAGCCTGATCAGGATCAAGGGGACAGCGAAACCAACATTTCCGTAGAAGGTAAATCGGTCTATTTTGAAAGTTTCAAATTTGACGCCCTCGATGCGTTTGACGAAACCAATCTTTCAACGATCCAAAATGTAGCGATGCCGCTGGTGAGTGCAGGAAATATTGTCAATATTAAAGTGCCTGAACAAAACAATACTAGCAACATGATCTATGAGAATGCGCGAAGATTGGTGATCGGTACACAGGTGGATGATTGTGAGGCAGACAAATATACGTTTGCGTTTATGTATAAACAGTCATTTGAAACCCAAGGAGGACCGGCAGATATGTATGTGCGTGTCAACCAAGGGTTTACTTATGATGATTTTGTGCCGCTAAACGGGCTCGTGGTGACCAATGTCAGTTCGCAAGCCTATAAAGTAGTGGAAAATATCGAAGATTACAACATTACATGGAGTGAAGCGAATCTTGATGACAATACGTACGACAATGGCGAAGAAAATGTATTTTCTCCTCGTCTTTTCCTTAGAGGAAACAATATTTATGCAGGATTTGAGTATACGCCAAATGCCACCAAAACGGCTCAAGAAAATATGCCGGCGAATTTCCATATCCACAGATATGTAGACGGAAGCGGATGGCAAGGGCCTCAAAATATCACGGAAGTGCTTACAGGATGGGAAACAACAGTGGATGCGAGATTCTTTAGTACGCCTGAAGGAATGTATGACGACACCGGACTGGAATCAGACAAGAGCAATCCGAATGTATTTTTTGTGACATGGGGCAATGTCGGCTATATCAGCAACGATAACCATGATCTAGGCAAAGCAGAAGGAGATCTTTTCTATCGACGTTCAACGGATGGCGGTGTGACATGGGAGCCTGAGCGCGTGCTTTCAAACAGAGAAAAAAGCGTCATCCAGGAAAAAGAGGTAGAGAGTTTTGCGTCACCGGATGGAAAAACGATCTACAATGTGTGGCTGCAGGATGAAGAGGAGTTTAATGCTACCGATCCGGATTCAGGTGTGGACAGCTGGTTTGGACGTGTGGATTACAATATTTCTATTGCGTCAGTGCCTGAGTAAAACATAAAACAAAGCGGGCTTTGACCCGCTTGATGATTGATCAAAAAAGCAAAAGATACCAAGTGGTGTCTTTTGCTTTTTTTGTTATGATGCTTAAAATAAAAAGGGAGAGAGGAAAATGAAAACAAAAAAATATATAAAAGCAGCAGCGGGGATGTTTGCTTTTGCAGGGTTGAATCAAGAAGCTCAGGCATTGCCGATGTTCAGTACGCAAACGGGGATGGATTGCAAATCGTGCCACTTGCAGCATATACCCAAGCTCAATGAATTTGGCAGAAAGTTTGCTGCTTCAGGTATGACGCTGAGTAAAAAAATATTAGACGAAAATATGACCGCAACCGATATCAATCCTTCGGTGATGGTCAAATCGCTTTATCAAAAAACGTGGGATAAACCGGGAGCATCGGGTGACGTGAGCACCAAAAGCCAAACAGAAGACGGAGAATTTTCTATCCCTAAAACAGCTACACTTTATTTGGGCGGCAGGGTAAGTGAAAATATAGGGGGACTCGTCAATCTTTCCTATAAAAAAGAAGAAGATGAAGCCATTTCGGCAAAAGCAGCGTATGTTCAAGAAATCGAAGACGGGTTTTGGGGGATCGTAGGGTCTTCTTTTGCCGATTTTGGTCCGTTTTCTGGCATGGAATTTTATAACACAGGACTCTATAAGCCTCTAAGAACATTTGATATGAGAACACTCTCCAATGCATTTCAGGCATCCTCAATCGGTACGGGCGAATCAACGGGGTTGCAGGCTTATTATGACAAGGGCAACCTTTTTGGCACCGGAGATCATTTTTTTGTAACCGCGGGAGCGTATGCGCCGACACAGGACAATCTTTATATGGATATCGCAGACAACATTCTTCCTTTTGCCAGAATGGCATACCTATATCCTGTGGGTAATTTTAATGTGATGATGGGCGCATTTGCGATCGCCGGGGGATCAACCGTCGCATCTACGGAGTCTCTAAGCATTGAAAGAGAGACATACGGCATTGACTTGCAGATCGAAGGAGAGATCGCAGAAAAGCTTGTTTCCTTGAATGTGGCAAAAGTATTGAAGAATGAAGTGACCTATACGGGCGTCGGCGCAGGAGCGGTTCATGAACTTGACAACTTGGACAATGAAGCATTCTCGATAGAAGGCGAAGTAAACCTTACACCTGATTTTGGCGTTAAATTGGCCTACATGAACTATAATGACCGTTATACGTATCCAGATCACGACCATGGCGGAGAGGATCATGATCATGAATCGACCAATCAGTTTGTTGATGTAAAGGATTTGGACCATGCGATCACCGTGGGGCTTGACTATTCGTTTGATTTTTATCTGCCTATGAAGGCCTCAGCAGAGTATTGTTGGGCAAAACCGAGTTTGGATAGAGTGAAAGATTATGAAACACTTCTTTTTTCTCTAAATATGCTTTTTTAAATCCAAAAAACGAGTATCAATGGGGATAATTTGTCTCCATCGATGCTTTTTCCGCAGGATTATTTCAAAAATCTCATAAATACTTTTTAGTACACAACCCCTCGCCTTCCTGTTTTGTTTTTTAGTGTAACGGTGTAAATTGTAGATCTCTAAAAGTTTAGTCTATTTAACTAAACTTAATTTATAAAAAATATGAAGCATGTACTTGACAATCATTCGCTCAATGTTGTATAATTATTTCAAGCATTCAACTGAGATGCAATATATCTATAAAAAGGAGGTGTGTTAATGAGTCAGGAGAAAGAAGATTTTCAAGACGAAAAAGCACCCCATGAGCAAAATGAAATTCAAGAAGAGATGACACAAGAAGATCTTTTAGCTCAAACCCAGGCTCTTGCGGATGAGTACAAAGACAAGTATCTTCGTGCACACGCAGATTTTGAAAATTCCAAAAAACGTTTAGAAAAAGATAAGGCGAATGCCATAGCTTATGCCAATGAAGGTTTTGCCAAAGATCTTTTGGCGGTGATTGACTCTTTTGAAAATGCGCTTGCATCTATTGAAAGCACCAATGAAGAGAATACACATGAAATACTTGAAAAAATGAAAGAGGGAGTAAAGCTCACTTACGATCAGCTCAAAAAAGTTTTAGAAAAAAATCACATCAAAGAGATTGGATGCGAAGGAGTGTTTGATCCTGAAGTCCATCAGGTGATCATGCAGGTAGAAAGCCAAGAGCACCAAACAAACGAAATCGTACAAGTCATGCAAAAAGGGTATATACTTAAAGACAGAGTACTCAGACCTGCCATGGTAAGTGCCGCAAAATAAAAAATTTCAATAAAGGATAGATACATGGGTAAAGTATTAGGAATAGATTTAGGGACAACAAACTCTGCAATGGCGGTTTATATCAATGGTGAAGCGTCGATTATTGCCAACAAAGAAGGAAAAAACACTACCCCTTCTATTGTTGCTTTTACGGATAAAGGAGAAGTGCTTGTCGGTGAAACAGCAAAAAGACAAGCGGTAACCAATCCGGAAAAAACCATTTACTCTATTAAAAGAATTATGGGGCTTATGAGTGACGAAGAAAAAGCCGCCGAAGCCAAGGAGAGACTGCCTTACCATGTCATAGACAGAAATGGCGCATGCGCGATCGAAGTGGCAGGAAAAGTTTATACGCCTCAAGAGATTTCAGCAAAAGTATTGATGAAACTTAAAGAAGATGCAGAAGCGTATCTGGGAGAAAAAATAACAGATGCCGTTATCACAGTACCTGCTTATTTTAATGATGCACAAAGAAAAGCAACCAAAGAAGCGGGAACAATTGCAGGACTCAATGTGCTAAGAATCATCAACGAGCCTACTTCGGCAGCGCTTGCATACGGATTGGACAAAAAAGAGTCTGAACAGATCGTGGTGTATGACCTTGGCGGAGGTACATTTGACGTAACAACGCTTGAAACAGGCGACAATGTTGTAGAAGTTATGGCAACAGGAGGAGATGCATTTCTTGGCGGAGATGATTTTGATAATAGAATTATCGATTTTGTCGCAAGCGAATTTAAGTCTGAGACAGGTATTGATATCAAATCAGACGTGATGGCTCTCCAAAGGGTAAAAGATGCAGCTGAAACAGCTAAAAAAGAGCTCTCTTCAGCAATGGAAACAGAGATCAACCTTCCGTTTATCACGGCAGATGCGACAGGACCTAAGCACCTGGTTAAAAAGATCACCAGAGCAAAATTTGAGTCACTTGTCTCAGATTTGGTAGCCGGTACAATCAAAACGATCGAAGCAGTTCTTAAAGATGCAGGTCTTAGCAAATCCCAGATCAATGAAGTGGTTATGGTGGGCGGATCCACAAGGGTTCCTTTGGTTCAAGAAGAGGTTAAAAAATTCTTTGGCAAAGAGCTTAACAAATCTGTAAACCCGGATGAAGTGGTTGCGCTTGGTGCGGCAATTCAGGGCGGAGTACTTGCAGGCGATGTAAAAGATGTATTGCTTCTTGATGTGACTCCGTTGAGCCTTGGTATCGAGACGTTGGGCGGAGTAACAACTAAGGTGATCGAAAAAGGTACCACGATCCCTGCGAAAAAATCACAAGTGTTCTCAACGGCAGAAGACAATCAGCCTGCTGTGAGTATTCATGTACTGCAAGGGGAACGTGAATTTGCAAAAGACAATAAATCTTTGGGTATGTTTGAATTAAGAGATATTCCTGCAGCTCCTAGGGGTGTGCCTCAGATTGAAGTAACTTTCGATATCGATGCCAACGGCATCCTGACGGTTTCGGCGCAAGATAAAGGTACAGGCAAATCTCAGGAGATTAAAATTACCGGTTCGTCAGGACTTAGCGATGCAGAGATAGAAAAAATGGTTCAAGATGCAGAAGCACACAAAGCAGAAGACGAAAAAAGAAAAGCTGTTGTGGAAATAAAAAATCAAGCAGATGCATTGATTCATCAAACCAAAAAATCAATCAGTGATTTGGGTGAAAATTTTGATGCCGGCGAAAAAGCCAACATTGAAAAAGCAATAGAAGATCTTGAGGCAATACTTAAAGATGAAAATGCAACCAAAGAGCAGATTGAAGAGAAACTAAAAGCATTGACAGAGAAAAGCCATAAATTGGCTGAAGCGATGTATGCCAAAGAGCAAGGCGGAGCTGATGCTGCAAAAGGCGGTAAAAAAGCAGAGGATGATGATGTTATTGATGCCGAAGTAGAGTAATAGACGCTGCGTTACTCCCCTTAAATCCCTCTTTAGGGGGGATTTTTATATCCTCTTCCCTCTCTATTAATTCATTTTAAGCTATAATCATTCTATTGTGACGATATACTCAAGGATAGAAAATGAAAACAAAAAAATGCGTGACGCTTCAAGAAGCGAGAGAAGAAATCGATAAGGTTGACAGTCAGATCGTGACATTGATCGCTCAAAGAAATGACTATATCAAGCAAATCGCACATTTTAAAAACAGTATTGATGAGATAAAAGCCGAAGATCGGATACAAGATGTTATTTCAAGAGTCAGGGAGCAGGCAATTTCATTGGGTCTTTCTCCTAACCTTATCAATGATCTGTATGTCAGAATGATCGATGCGATGGTTGAGAGTGAAATTGCGGAGTTTAAAAACGCAAAAAGTTATTAGAGAATATTGCCCCTGCTTTTTTGGATGCACCCAAAAAGAAACAGTATGACAAATCGGATAATGCTTACGTTTTGATTTTTATTCAAAAGTGTTTGCAAAAATCATCGGGCACAACCAGAAATCCCAAATTTACCACTTACGCAAAGAGAGGATTTCGCGACTATTTTTTAGTTGACAAATACGTAAAGACAAAACTATTCTTTTGTGTCTTCAATGTCATTCATGAGAGCCCCGATTACATCTGTCATCGTTAAGATGCCCAGCAGTTCATTGTTATCGACGACAAGCAGTCGTTTGATACTGTTTGTTACCATCATTTTGGCTGCATATTTTACATTGAGCTTCGCAGAAACCGATATGGCGGGTATGGTCGCGATATCATATACGTTTAAAAGATCGATATCACCGTCTTCTGCAACAATGCTTTGTAAAATATTTTTAAAAGTCACCAGGCCATAAGCGCCGTCTTCATGGTTTTTCTCCACGATGACAGAGCGCACTTTGTGCGTTTTCATTAGCTGAAGTGCTTGACGTACCGAAGCGGTGGGGGTAACGAGGACCAATTTCTCTTTTGGGGTCATAATGTTTTGAACTAGCATATTTTTCTCCTATAGCATATTTTTAATATCATCTTCAAATTTTTCCAATTCTTTGATGTCCAGTCCGGCAACATGGCTCAAGGGCACAGTAAAAGTGAGGCCGCTGTTTTCGGGATTGTCCAAATCAAATGTTTTTCGTAAAACCCTCATGACTTTCAGGGAAAGTTTTCGGGGCAGTATAAAAAGCAATATGGATATGTTTTCTTCAAGTGTTAAGCCAAAAAATACCTTTTTTTCCTCAAGACCGATATTCTTTCCGGCGATAATGGTGACGCTGCCTGCTCCTGCTTCTTTGGCTACCTTGATAGCCTCTTCTTCATCTTTGTCTTGAATGATAGCGATAAGTGCCGTAAACTTCATGATGCAACTCCTTTTGTTTTGGATTGTTGATAGTGGGCATAGATACCATATCCCATGACGGTCAGCATAGGAAAAAGAACTGCAAATGCAATGAGACCAAATCCGTCAATGAGCGGATTGCGTCCCTCGACATTTTCAGCCAGTCCAAGCCCCAGTGCAGCTACAAGCGGCACTGTAACTGTTGACGTTGTTACTCCGCCACTGTCGTAAGCGATAGGAATAATATAGCGAGGTGCAAAATAGGTTAGAATGATTACCACGATATATCCCATAATAATATAATAATGAATCGGATCACCTTGAACAATGCGAAAAGCGCCCAGAGTAACTCCCATGGATGCACCCAACGCAACAATAAGGCGCAACGGCTTTTGTTTCATGTTGCCTTGGCTCACCTCTTCTGCCTTGAGAGCAATAGCCAAAAGAGCCGGTTCCGCCATGGTTGTAGAGAAACTGACCAAAAACGCAAAAAGATAAACCAAGCCGATATAATCCATGGAAGTCAATTGGAATGCAATGGCTGACCCAATAGGGAACAGCGCCATTTCGAGCCCTACAATAAAAGCATAGAGCCCAAAAATTACCAAGATAATTCCTGTTGCGATTTTTCGTAAATAAGGAATGGCTTTTTTGATGATAAGGTATTGAAAGAAAAAAATGACCGCCAAAATGGGTGCAACATCTTTTGTAACCCCTCCAATTCCCATTAGAATTTCACGTAATGAAAAGGCATAGGCATTTACACTCGCTTGTGTCTGATTTGCTACCGCCTCAACTCCCGCCGAGGATACTTCTGCGAAACTGTATACGATAATACCATAAATTTGGACAAAAATCATCGGAGTGAGTGAGGCGAAGGCAATGAGTCCAAAACCATCTATGGCCGGGTTGCGGCCTTTGATACTTGAAGCCAGCCCGATACCCAGGGCGGCCACCAGCGGCACCGTCACGGTCGATGTCGTTATCCCTCCGCTGTCATAAGCTAAACCAATGATCTCTGCAGGAGCAAAAAAAGTGATCGTTATCGCAAAAATATACCCGGCTATAATATAGTAATGAATCGGATGTCCTAATAAAATACGCAATACCCCAAGCATAATGGCGAATCCTACCGAAAGTGCCACAGTCATACGAAGCCAAAAGGCATCAATAAGCCCTCCGCTAATGAGAGTCGCCTTATTGGCTATCGCCATTAAAGCCGGTTCCGCAACAGTCGTAGAAAATCCTACCGTGAAAGCAAAAAGAAGTAGCCAAAAGAGTGATCCTTTTTTTGCAAAATCGACTGCAAGACTTTCTCCGATAGGAAAGATGCCAAGTTCCAATCCTCTGACAAAAAGAGCTAATCCTACGGCAACTATAAATAAACCTATTATGATGGAGTCAAGGTTCTTGGGAATAACCTGGATGATCCCTGCTTGGAAAAACGTCACAACTGCAATGATGGGCAAAAGATCTTTAAATGAATTTCTGATATCGGAATAAAATATTTTAATGCTTTCTCTCATGTCAAATATTATATCTATTGGCAAATTCTTTTGTGTTTAAAAGGTTTTATTCTTATACAATCTTGTAGTAAAATACATAGTAAATCATTTTAATAAGAAATCCAAAGGCGAGATGTGCTGTTGGTATTTGAATGATTTGGAATTTGATACAAAAGCCCTTGTTGCTATGGCGGGAAAAAAAGAGTTTGAAGCCTTATTTTTCTTCTTGCTCCCGCAAATAAAATTAGTTCCCCATTCTGGTTTGTACGCAGCTGATGATGCCGCTAAATTCTTTTTCATGTCCAAAGCAACTGCTGCTATTGCAAATCATAAAATCATCATTTAAACTATTTTTAAACAGCGTAAAAGGGTAGGGAACGGTGTCCATTTTTTCAATATGCGGTTTGAGCGTTTCTTCTTTGGCTTTAATGACAAGGTCGTCCTTGAGGTAGCGTATCACCGTATGGCTTAGTTTCGGCGTTGAGATAGGTTGACGCATGACATCATAAGAGTTAAGTTCCAAAGTTTTAAAAACAAACTTTTTGTAAACGGTGTCAACCAGTGAAGAGAGACTAAGAAGTACGCAAAGCATTGTTGAAACTGATGAAGGATAGGAACTGTCATAAAGATCTGCATCGGTTTCAAATTCGCCGCGGGAAAATTTCCATTTTCCGTGTACATAATATTTTTCTATCGCACTGTTTGCCAGCTTGGCGGCAGTGATGAGGTATCTTTCGTCCAGAGTGCTTTTGTAAGCTTCTATCAGCGCTTCGCTCAAAAAGGCATAGTCTTCCAAAAAGGCATGTATTTTTGGTTTTTTATCTATAAGTGCAGAATGAAAGAGCTGGGAATGGATATACATAGTTTCAAGCAGTCTGTCTAGGGAGCCAGTAGCTGCTTCAAGATAGTGTTCGTTGATACGCGCGGCTTTAAAAAGTGCTTTGATCATCATGGCATTCCAAGAAACAATGATTTTTTTGTCTATGAAAGGATAGGTGCGCTTTTCTCTGCATTTTTTTAAAGCCCCAATCGCCTCATTATAGAAAGGGGTATCTAAATGTTGAGGATCTTCGATCCGGATGATATTTTTGCCTTCAAAATTGCCTGCTTTTGTGATATGCAAGGCAGCCGCAAGCGCGGCATGCTCTTTGCTTGGGATGTTTGCTTTTTTAAAAGATTTGAGTGCTTCTTCGTAGGTATAAACAAAATAGTTTCCCTCTTTCCCTTCTGTATCTGCATCGCTTGCGGAATAAAAAAGTCCATTTTGGTTCATTTTTTTAAGCATAAAATCTAATGTTTCAAAAGCGATTGTTTTGTAAACAGTATTTTGAGTGATACAGTAGGCCTTCAGGTATACTTCGGCAAGCAAAGCATTGTCATAAGTCATTTTTTCAAAGTGGGGAACCAGCCATTGATTGTCTGTAGAGTAGCGGCAAAAACCACCTTCCACCCTATCGTACAAGCCTCCTTTTGCCATTGATAGAAGCGATACCGTTCCCATTGAGAGTGCTTCTTTGTCTTTAGTGAGACTATAAAGATCAAAAAGCAGGTCAAGGATTGAAGCTTGCGGAAATTTGGGCGCCTGGTTGAATCCTCCGTTTTGATAGTCAAAAAGTTGTTTAGCTTGGCTTAAAAAACGATTTATGATACTTTCATCAAGTGTTGTGGCTTGAATTTTGTCTATTTTTGGATTAAGAAAAGTCAAAATCTCTTCCGCTTTTTGGGTAAGGAGTTCTTTTTCGCTATGGTATTTTTGCACAATCGCCTCCAAAAGCGACTCGAAACTCATCATGCCGTAGCGTGGTTCGGGAGGGATGTAGGTTGCCGCATAAAAAGGCTTTAGCTCTTCGGTAAGAAAAATGGATGTAGGCCAGCCTCCCGGACGGGAATTTATAAGCTGATAAACTCCCTGAAAGTGTTTGTCAATATCAGGACGTTCTTCCCTGTCTACTTTGATGGAAATAAAATATTCATTAAGAATTTTTGCGGTTTGTTTATTTTCAAATGATTCGCGCTCCATCACATGACACCAGTGACACGAACTGTAGCCGATTGAAAGAAAAATAGGCTTATGTTCTTTTTTGGCTTTTTTAAATGCTTCTTCGCCCCATGGATACCAATTCACCGGGTTTTGAGCATGTTGCTGGAGGTAAGGAGAGTGTTCATTTTTAAGATGATTTGCCATAAGTAACCTTTTTTATAATTCAATTTGTACTATAATCTTATAGAGTAGTATGCGGCTTATATGCGATTATAATACTATAATTGAATAAAAAATAAAGAAAAAAAGAGAAAAGATGGGCAGTACGATAAAAAAAATGTTGTGGATGAGTGTTGTTTTGAGTACCTTTGTATTGGGAGGGTTTGGCGGCGCAATTCAAAAACAGGAATTTTTAAAACCTGAAGATGCTTTCAAGGTTAGCGCAGCCAAGCAAAACGATAAGATTGAAATAGACATTGCAATCGCCCAAAGTATTCATGTTTACAAAGAATCGTTGGAATTTATGATTGTATCTCCTATTGAAAAAAAGGTGGAAGCAGCCAAACCTCAAGCGATTGATTTTGAGGGAGAGGAAGTGTATGAAAAAACTATACATGTTTCTATCCCGGCAGAGCAAATCGAATCTCAAATCAAAGGAAATTATACGCTTGCAGTAAAATTTGAAGGATGTTCTGACCAAGGTATTTGTTATCAGCCCATAACGGAAACATTTGACTTTAAAGGAGAAGAGCTAAGCGTTTTTGATAAGATCTCCTCTTTGACAAAAGAAAGAAATACCGCAAAAATTGCTGACGTATTAGGGGGTGAAAGTTCATGGTTTGTGATTGTGCTGTTTTTTATTTTCGGTCTGCTTTTGGCCCTTACGCCTTGTGTCTTCCCGATGATTCCAATTCTTTCTTCCATCATTGTTTCGCAGTCGGGTGATGAAAAGCCCAGTGTAGTCAAAGCATTTTTTATCTCGTTGGTGTATGTTGTTTCTATGGCGTTAACCTATACCTTTGTGGGGGTAGTTGCAGGTCTCCTGGGGGCAGACATTCAAGCAGCAATGCAAAATCCTTGGGTTTTGACGCTGTTTGCCGGGCTTTTTGTTGCTTTGGCTCTTTCGCTTTTTGGTTATTATGAGATAGGTCTTCCCGCTTCTTGGCAGTCTAAAATCTCTAAAGCCAGTGATGATGCAGCCAAAAGCCAAGGACTTTTGGGCACAGCCGTCATGGGATTGCTTTCCGCGCTTATCGTAGGCCCCTGTGTTGCACCTCCGCTTGGCGGAGCCGTGTTGTTTATTTCCCATACGGGAGATGCATGGCTTGGAGGATGGGCGCTTTTTGTGATGAGTATGGGTATGGGGATGCCGCTGCTTCTGGTAGGGATAGGTGCAGGCAAGTTTATGCCGCGTCCGGGAGGATGGATGATGCGCGTTTCACAAGTCTTCGGTGTGATGATGTTGGGGCTTGCCATTTTTATGTTAAGCCGTATTTTGCCCGACAGCGTTACGGTAGTGCTTTGGGCGCTGCTTTTTTTGGGGTCTGCACTCTACATGGGGGTCTTTGAGAGCAAAGAAGACGAGGGGGCGCTGAAACTTTTCAGACTTCTCGCTTTGGTCTTTTTGCTCTATGGAGCATCGTTGTTTGTAGGTGCGCTTAGCGGTGCAACCTCGATGCTTGATCCGTTTGAAAAATTTACTTCCGGTACGAAAGTGACAGGTGCTGCTCAAGAAACGGACAAGAGTACCCATTTGGGTTATTCCGTGGAGAGATTGATGCAGGAGGTTCAAGCTTCTGAAAAACCGGTGGTTGTGGATTTTGGAAAAGCTTCATGTTCTGCGTGCGATGAGCTTGAGCTTATCACTTTCCCAAATCCAATCGTGCAAGAACAGCTTAAAAAGTTTACGTTTATTAAAATAGATTTGACCAAAAACACCGAAGAAGACAAAGCGCTGCTGAAAAAATTTGAACTTTTTGGGACTCCCAACATCATTTTCTTTGACAAAGACAACAATTTTCTGCCGGAGAAAAGTTTGACGGGATTTATAAAACCTGAAGATTTTGCAAAACATTTGGAAGCGATAGCGCAATAACGTAAAATTGGATATAATCATTCATAGATTGTGTGTGCTTCGCAATACTTCAATACGACGGAAAAACCTATCATGCCAAACAAACTTCAAAATACACATATTAAAATTGGTGAAGTCAATACTCTCAAAGTAGAGCGGGATACTGACTTTGGTCTTTATCTTGTTGCTCAGGATTTTCACGAGGTGCTGCTGCCCAATATTTATGTGATGGAAGACGAGATGCCCTTGGGCGCACTGATAGATGTATTTGTCTACACGGATTCTGAAGATCGTCCTGTGGCAACAACTAAAATGCCTTATGCAAAACGGGGTGAGTATGGGTATTTTACAGTGGTGGATTACAAATCATATGGAGCATTTGTCAATTGGGGTTTGCCAAAAGATCTCTTTGTCCCTCTTTCTCAGCAAAAAGAGTATTTTAATATCGGAAAAAAATATATCCTGCGTATTTGTCTGGATGAACAAACAGGGCGGCTTTATGGTACGCAGAAAATAGGCAAATATTTTAACCGCGATATGAAGGGGCTGCATCCAAACAAAGAGATGGAGATAGTTGTGATTGCTAAAACCCCTTTGGGATATAAAGTCGTTGCAGACAACCAGTATGAAGGAATGCTGTTTGATAATGAGATTTTTGAAGAGGTGAAAACAGGAGATCGCAAAAAAGCCTATATCAAAACGGTAAGGAAAGATTATAAACTAGATCTTTTATTGCAGCCTATGGGCAAAAAAGCTAAAGTGGAGGAGGCGCAGCATAAAGTGCTGCGATTGCTTAAGGAGCAGGGCGGCCGGCTGCCTTTTACTTATAAAAGCGATGCAGAGGAGATTCAAAAAGTATTTGGATTGAGTAAAAAAAACTTTAAACGCACGCTTACGACACTTATTGAAAATAAACAAATTATACTTCATGAAGATTGCATAACATTTGATAGTGCATCTTTTGTCTGACAATTTGACAATTTTTTCTTTTCTTCCTTATTTTCTTTGATAAAATATTTAATCAATACAAAATAGGGGATTGCTTTTGCGATATTTTTATTTTTTTTTATTGCCATTGCTGCTGTATGCTAAGCCTTTTAAGATAGCAACCTATAATGTGGAAAACCTTTTTGATGCGTCTTTTCAGGGAAGCGAATACGAACAATATGTTCCCGGCAAACATAATTGGAATGAGCAGATGGTGGATACCAAGCTCAATCATACCGCAGAAGTTATCTGTGATTTGGATGCCGATATCCTGGGACTCCAAGAGATAGAAAACAGTAATATACTTAAACAGCTTCAAAAACGCCTTGAAGAGGTTGGGTGCGGCTATCAATATAGTGCCATTACGACAAAAACAAATACGTCGATCCAAGTCGCGTTGCTTTCGCGGTATCCTATACGGGCACATAAAGAACTGGTGGTAAGCCATGAGCCGAATATACGCAATCTATTGGAAGCGGACGTGGAAGTGCAAGAGCATTTTGTGAAACTTTTTGTCAATCATTGGAAATCAAAAAGCCGAGGCGGAAAAGAGAGCAAGCGTATCATCTATGCGAAAAAGTTAGAAAAGTATATTCTGTCTTTGCCTCCCGGTACAGATTATATTGTTATGGGGGACCTTAATAGTGATTATGATGCGTACTTGACATTAAATCACAGGCTTGATGATACAAACGGGCAGACCGGCATCAATCATGTGCTGCGTACTGTCTGCGATGAGAAATTGCTGCAAAAAGATGAAATGTCAAAAGCGCAAAAAGGAAGTCATTATAATTTATGGCAGGAGCTTCCTTTCGTGCAAAGATGGAGCCATAAATTTTATGGCAATAAAAGTACTTTGGATCACATAGTACTTCCTGCGGGTATGTTTGACAAAAAAGGCATTGACTATGTCAATCACTCTTTTAAAGTATTTAAGGCCCCTTATCTCTTTACAAAGCAAGGATACATCAACCGCTGGCAATATGACCACGGCAAGCACAAGGGTAAAGGCTATTCTGATCATTTGCCTGTCTATGCCTTTTTTGACACAAGTCCTTATGCGGCAGATAAAAATTCTCAAAAGAATAAAACAATTGTCTCCAAACCGATAGAGTTTCTTTATAGTGTTGAATCCTTGAAAGAGGAAGTCTTGCTAGAAGATGTAGTGGTATTAATGAAGAGAGGGAACCATGCCCTGATCAAGCAAACTCCAAACGGGCGCGGCATCTATCTTTACGGTTGCGCAAAAGGACTTACGGAGGGTCGCCGATATGATATTGTGGCTCAAAATATCGCTATGTATCATGGACTAAAAGAGATTACACATGCCTACAGGGTCAAAGAAAAAACCAAAACCAAAACCGCTTCTTATTTTAATCAAAATACAAAAGTACAAAATGAAGCGCTCAAAGAAATTATTGGGATCTACAAAGGCAAAAACTTTTATTTTAACGGGCAAACGCTGCCTATTCACTTTAAAAATAAAAAAGATATTCCGCGCCAAGGAAGCAAACTAAAGTTACACTATGCGCATTTAGGATATTATAAACAATTACAAGTGGTTGTATACAATAAAAAAGATTTTAGCATAGTGAGGGAATAATGGAATTTTATACATGGATATTGGCATTTCATGTGATGAGTTTTGTGAGTTGGATGGCAATGTTGTTTTATCTCCCAAGGCTGTTTATCTATCACCGCGAAAATGCAGACAATAAATCCTTTACAGAGATTGTAGAAATACAAGAGTATAAACTTTTTAACTATATAGGCGTTCCTGCGATGTGGGCAACTCTGTTTTCAGGTTTGGCCATGATTTATTTAAATGCCGGTATTTTTTCAAGCGGCGGATGGATGCATGCGAAGTTGGTTTTGGCGGCATTCTTGATCGCTTATCATTTTTCGTTGGGAAATATTCGCAAAATCATGCTGGAAAATCCTCACTACAAAACAAGCAAATACTTAAGAGTCTACAATGAAGTTCCCACATTGCTGATGATTTTTATCGTGATTATGGTGGTTGTAAAGCCGTTTTAAAATATCATAAAATAAAATTATTTTATGATATAATATTTTATATAAAAGTTCTAAAAGGAGCAATATATGGAACTTCCGACTATTACATTGCCTGCTATACATCTCCCTTTTGATATTCCCTTGTTGCTGCATCCGCCGGTAGATCATTTTGCTATCGCATTGCCCGGTGTTATTCTCTTGCTGGAGCTTTCAAATCTGGTACTTAAAAGAAGAGCCGTCAGTATAACTTCGTTCTTGTTTATAACTTTGATGGCCATAATGACCGGTGCGGCCTATTTCACCGGAGTGACCGATGGAAAAGAAGCTTTTGAGCTATTAAGTGATGAGGGGCAGGAAGCACTCAGGGGACACAAAAACTTGGGCACCTATCTAATGTTGGCATCCTGGATTGTATGGTTGGCAAAATTGTTCTCCATGATGCTAAGCAGGAGAGGAATACAGATAGCCTACATGGTTCTTCTTCTTTTGTTTGTTGCTCTTATTCTCAAGCAAGGCAAAGACGGAGGTGAGCTGGTGTATGTTCACGGAGCGAATGTAGCCAAGGTTCAAGAGCTTGATGATGAAATGTTTGATATAAGCGAAGAGCTTGATGATCTGAAAGCAGAGATGAAGAAGCTAAAGGAAATACAGCCGCCGGTCATTGAACCTGAGTTGGAGACTGAAGTTCCGGCTGCTTCGGCGCCTGACGCCAACCATACTGTTGAAGCAGAAGACAAAACAAAAGAAGTGCAGCAGAGCGAAGTTGATGCTCCGAGTGCGGAGACGTTGCCTCAAACAACAACGGATTGAACGTATTTGAAGTTTCAATAAGTGATACGGGCAAGATAAAGCCCTGAAGGCGACGCAAGTTTTGTAGTGTGTCGTATTTTACATGCAAGTTGCTGCTCTAAGGCTTCTATGGACATTGTGCCGCAAGCACAAGCCATTGCCGCCTCAATCATCATTCTTACCTGTGAGCGCAAAAATCCATTGGCCTGAAAATAGATAAAATGATAGCGGCCATGTTGTTTGTAAGCTGCATGGTAAATTTTCCTAACTGTGGTATGGGTGATTGTTCCTGTTTTATGAAAATAGTCAAAATCATGTTCGCCTTCAAAACATGCGAGCGCTTGGCACAGCAGCGTTTTATCAAAAATGCCATAACAAGAGATATAGTTTTCTTCAAAGACAGAAAGTTCATCTGTTTTAAAAACATAACGATAAAGACGTTTTTTGGCACTGAAACGCGCATGAAATGCTTGAGATGTTTTGGTAATATGTTTAAAACGGATACCGCGCAGTTTTTTATTGAGTATGGACTTTAGTTTGTCTAAATCGTACCAGAATTCAGGCAGGTCAAAGTGTATAATTTGACCTGCAGCATGAACACCTGCATCCGTTCGTCCGCTTGCAACGATACGAGAGTCTATGCGTAAAGAATGCAGCGCTTTTTCTATCGCCGAAGCAATAGTCTGAGAGGTGCTGTTTTGTTTTTGAAAGCCATGGTAAGCGCTTCCGTCGTAGGCAATGACGGCTTTTACTCTCATAGGATTTCCTTTGTTAAAAATATTTAGCTACACGTTTGTTAAAGAGCCATTTTCCAAACAGCGCAATTATAAAAATCAGTAAAAGCACTATGTAAAAATTTCCCCATTTGTCCAAAGATGACGCTATAAAATAAAAAAAGAGCGACACTGCAAAGATAATAAGAAAAGAATGATTGGCATCATATCGGGGGTTGATCATGGCAAAAGAAGCTATCGGATAGACACAAAGAAGGGGGATGAAACTCACAAAGATAAAAAATAGAATTTTGCCCATTAATTTTTGATTGACGGCTGCCTGTGCCCAATAGTTAAATATGTCTTGATAATGGAAATCTTTTTGTGCGGTTGTGTCGTAAACTTGAAGAAGTTTGTATTGGGCTTGCTGTAGTTTGGTGCCCGTGTAAGTATATCCGTATCCCTCATTGAGTAAAAGCGAAGTTTGATTGTGTTCTTTGTTGAGTTTGCCGCTATGCGAAGAGAAAAACTGTTCTTGGTCTTTGTTTGTGCGGTTATAGATGACGATCGTGTGAAAAACATCATCTTTGTTCTCTTTAACATAGACATAATAATCCCCAAACCTTTGACCCAATTTACCCGGAACGATATTGAGTTTAGCCTCGGCTTGCTTGGCCGTCTTAAATGATTGATAATATTGCTTGCTGAGCGGCATCGCCAAAAAAGAAACAAAGAGAAGCAGCAGTGAAAAAAGCAATCCCAGAACAAAAAGACTTCTCAGTATTTTGTCTGCTTTGAGCCCAAGCGCATATAGCGCGATCAGCTCATTGTCCAAAGAGAGTCTCATGAGAACGTTTGTCAAAGCTGCCACAAAAGAAAGAGGCAGAGTATAGAAAATGATATCGGGCAATGTATAGCTGTACAGTTGAAACATTTCTGTAAAAGAGATTTGTATCTGAGCCGTAAGCGAAGCTATTTTTACAAGATACACCAGGGAGATGATAAGAAAAAAAGGAAGAAATACTGTCAAAAATGCTTTGGTGAAATTGGTTGAAATATACCCTTTGATATTAACCATAGATGATTTTTCCTATAAGATATGATGTTTGCGTGTCATAAAGATAGACAATCAGTGTTGCAAGTGCCAAAAAAGGCACAAACGGTACGCCTGTTTCGCGATTGATCAATGAGGGAACCATTGCCAGTACGGCCGAAAGAAAAAGGGCAACAAAAAAGTTTGGAAATCCAAGAAGGGCACCCATGGTTCCGGCAACAATGACATCTGCACTGCCCATCGCCTCTTTTTTTGCAAGAAAAGAAGAAACTAATCCGATAAGATAAAGTCCTCCTGCGGCAATGGCTGCATATAAAGCGGCATGTATGAAGTCCGGCTGAATCAAAGCAAAAATCAAGGCAGAAAAATTGACATTATCCGGAACAGCCATATATTTAAAATCGATCATCACCAAAGCAAGGAGTGCGGCAAAAGAAGCAGCCGCAAAAGGCAAATACCACACTAACCCCATTTTCATATAAAGCGCTGTAAAAATGAGTCCGGTAATCAGCTCGAGCATGGGATACTGTATGGCAATTTTTTCGCCGCAAAAATAACATTTTCCGCGCAATGCAATCCACGAAACGAGAGGAATATTGTGCCACCATCGAAGCGGCGTATGGCAGCTTTGACATTTTGATGCCGGAAAAACGATACTTTCACCTTTGGGGATACGGTAAATAACTACATTTAAAAAGGAACCGATGGTGATTCCCAAAATAAACACGGCTATGGCTACGGGAAGCAGAATCTCTTCTTGCATTATAGTCCTCCAAAGCGTCTTGTGCGCTGATGGTAGTTTTGGATGATTGTATCCAATTCGTCCGCGGTAAAATCGGGCCAAAAGGTGGATGCAAAATAGAGTTCGCTATAGCTCAATTGCCAAAGCAAAAAATTTGAAATGCGCTGTTCTCCGCTGGTCCGTACAAGCAGATCGATATCAGCATAAGGTGTTTGAAGTGCTGATGATATATCCTCTTCTGTAAGCATATTTTTCCCGCTTGCAATAAGACTGTTGACTGCCGCGGTGATTTCAGCGCGTCCTCCATAGTTGAGTGCAAGTATTTGTGTGAGGTTTGTATTGTTTTTGGTTTGCTCTTGGGTATCCAGAATCCTTTGCTGTAAGGTTTTTGAAAAAGCGCTCAAATCCCCGATTGCTCTAAATGCGATGCCTTGTTTTTGATAAGAGGATAATTCTTCTTTAAGATATCTGTCTAGCATTTTCATAAGAAATTCCACTTCTATTTTGGGGCGCTTCCAGTTTTCTGTGCTGAACGCATAAAACGTAGCCGTTTCTATCGTGGGATGTTTGGCGCAATAAGCAGTAATATCGCGAATGACTTCTGCGCCCTTTTCATGTCCTTTGGTGCGCTTTAGTCCACGCTGCTCGGCCCATCTTCCATTGCCGTCCATGATGACAGCCAGATGCCGCAGGGGAGTATCACCCATCTATAAGCGCCTTTGCTTTGTCAAGAATATATCCAGAAAGGGTGAGTTTGTCGGTTCTTTCTAGCGTGGTTTGACTTTCTTTTGTGATAAATGTGATTTCGTTTTCTTCTGTCCCAAAGCTTTCGCTATTGTTTAAAAGATTGTAGCATACCCCATCAACCTCTTTTTGTTCAAGCAGTGCCGCGGCATTGGCGAGGCCATGCTCGGGATCCATTTCTGCTTTAAAAGCAATGGTTTTAATGCCTTCTTTGTTTAAAACAGAGAGGATATCCGGTGTTTGTTTTAGCTCCAAACTCCATGTGTTACCCAAGAGGCTTTTTTTGAGTTTTCCTTTTTGCGGATACCTGGGCGTAAAGTCAGAAACGGCTGCAACCATAAAGAGGTAAGGTTCTTTCTGTATGAGATGTCTGGGGTCATAGCTGTTCAGAGAGACTTTGCTCATCTTTCCTTTTTTGGCTACGCGAACAGCATCCTGTGTGTAATCCAAAAGCTCTTTTGTGTCATCAACCTCTATGGTGTAGATATTTTGAGGCAATCCTTCTTTCCCCGCAGTGGTAATGTAGCATACGTCTGCCCCCTTAAGATAAAGGCTTAGGCAGAGTGCTTTTGCCATTTTTCCTGAAGAGAAATTGCTGATATAGCGTACTTCATCTATCTTTTCGCGGGTACCTCCGCCCGTAACCACGATACGTCTGTCTTCCCAAAAATTCTCCTTGAGCAGGGCTTTTGCCGTTTCAAAAAATATTTCAGAAGGGTCTGCCAGTGCACCCGAACCTACATCCCCGCACGCTAAAAGTTTTTCTTGCGGCTGTATGATTGTATAATCATTAACTCCCAGCATCTTAAGGCTGCCCGCAGTGTAATGGTTTTTGAGCATTTGAGTATTGGCAGCAGGGGCAACAAGCATAGGTCCGGCATAAGCCAGAGCAGTCTGTGTTAAGAGATTATCAGCAATCCCTTTAGAAAGTTTATTGATCGTGTTGGCTGTAGCGGGAGCGATGAGGAACGTGTCGCATTTTTTGCCTATCTCAATATGATTCAATTCTGAGACCCAGCTTTCACTGCTTTCTGTCAGTACGGGATTTCGCGTAAGTGCCTCGAAGGTCAGCGCAGAAACAAACCGTTCAGCACTGGGCGTCATCACGACATGCACCTGTGCGCCGGCTTTGACAAAAAGTCTTGCAATGTCGCAGGCTTTGTAGGCTGAAATGCTTCCTGTGACGCCCAGTAAAATCGTTTTATTTTTTAAATCAACCTGCATCTATTTGTCTTCCTTGTTGCTCTCTGCGAGAAAAAACTTGTAAAAAAAGTTTTTTATTGTTCTAAGCGGAGCTCTTGAGATAGCAAGCTCGCCTTGCTTTATATTTTTATTGACAGTGGTTCCGGCGGCTATCATCACATCGTCTTCTATGACAATGGGCGCAACCAACTGTGTATCGCTGCCGACAAAGACATTTTTCCCAATGATTGTTTGGTGTTTGTTTTTGCCGTCATAATTGCAGGTGATGACTCCTGCGCCAAGATTGGTGCCTTCATCGATGCTCGCATCACCGATATAAGCCAGGTGTCCTGCTTTAACACCGTTGAGGGTGGATTTTTTGACTTCTACAAAATTCCCGATATGGGTGTTGATAATTTTTGAATGCGGTCTGATGCGTCCCATAGGGCCCACGTCAGAATTTTCTATATAGGATTCTTCAATAATAGAGTGTGCTTTGATGTGTGCATTATTGAGATGGCTTTTTCCTTGGATGCACACGCCATTTTCAAGGACACATTCTCCTTCAAATGTGGCTTGACTATCAATGTAGATCGTCTCAGGCAGGCGCATGCTCACCCCTTCTTTCATCCATTTATGTCTGATGCGTCTTTGCATAATCTCTTCAGCAGACGCCAGATCAAGTTTGGAGTTGACTCCTTTAAACTCTTCTTCTTGCACAAAAACAGGGTGCACTGTTTTATTTTCATCGACTGCCATTTTAATGATGTCGGTAAGGTAGTATTCTGCTTGTGCATTGTTGTTGTTTAGTCGGGGAATATAGTTTTCCAGCATTGCTTTTTTAACGCAATACACACCGGCATTGACCGATTGTATCTTTTTTTGTGCGAACGTACAATCTTTTTCCTCTACAATCTCCTGTACCTTATCCTCATCGATGATTACCCGCCCGTAGCCGCTTGGATCATCAAGTTTCAGGACGGACATGTTGATGTGCGCGTCACCCAGCGTAAGAGAAAGCAGAGAATCTGTCGTCATAAGCGGCATATCTCCATTGAGTATCAATACTTTATCGTGCTGTATATGTACCCCCTTCATCGCACCTCCTGTACCGGGAAACTCTTGGGCGTTTTGCCTATGAAAAGAAATTCCCTCGTACTGCGTCTCTATCTCTTTTTGGATACGGTTTGCCTGATGATAAAGCACGACCGTGATGTCATTCGAGAGTATTTTGGCTGCATCAATCACATGAAAAAGCATAGGTTTGCCGGATATTGGATGAAGTACTTTGGGGGTGGCTGACTTCATTCTTGTTCCTTGACCCGCCGCGAGTATAACCACACTGATAGACATTTACACTACCTTTTAGATAAAATGATACAAATAATATTATTGCGATTATACCTAATTGTAATTAAAGGCATTACTTTGAGATGTAAACATTTTGGAAATTGTGGGTCTTGCGGATTGTATGAGATGAGCTATGAAGAGCAGCTCCATGAGAAGCACGAAAGGGTGGCGCAGTTGCTTGCGCCTTATTATAAAAAAGAGTTAGAGTTGTTTGGCTCTCCTTCTTCGCACTATAGAGCCAGAGCAGAGTTTCGTATCTGGCATGAAGGGGACCGTTGTGCATATGCAATGGGCAACTCTCAAAAAAACGGTGCGGTTTGCATCGAGGAGTGCCCCAAGGTCATCGAAGCGATCGAAAAACGTATGTGGAGACTGCTGGAAAAGATCAATGCATCGACACAGACATTGGGACATCGGTTGTTCGCAGTAGAATTTTTGGCTACGATGACCGATGAGTGCCTCATAACGATGCTTTATCATAAAAAGCTCGACGACGCATGGAGCACAGAAGCCAAGCTTCTCGAACAAGAGCTCGGGTGCAAAATCTTGGGCAGAAGCCGCAAACAAAAAGTCGTACTCAGCGATGAGTATGTGACTGAAAAGCTTATTGTTGACGGCAGATGTTTTACTTATAGGCAGTATGAAAGCGGTTTTACGCAGCCCAACCCAGCGGTTAACGCAAAGATGATAGAGTGGGCTATCAGACAAGCCAAAAAAGTAGGTTATGGAGATTTTTTGGAAAGTTATTGCGGGTTGGGCAATTTTACATTGCCGCTTTCGCACTATTTTGAGAAGGTGTTGGCTACAGAGATAAGCAAGCGTTCAATTGGGGCAGCACTTGAAAATTGCCAACACAATGATATAGCCAATATCACTTTTGCAAGACTCTCTTCTGAAGAGATGACTGAAGCGCTCAGCGGTGCACGAACATTCAACCGTCTCAAAGGAATAGACTTGCAGGCGTATGATTTTTCTATCGTTTTGGTTGATCCGCCAAGGGCGGGGCTTGATGAAGGAACAATGGCGCTTATTTCAAAAATTGATCATATTATTTACATCTCATGCAATCCTGAAACTTTAGCAAGAGATTTGGGCGTATTGACGCAAACCCATGAGGTGGCTGAGGCTGCCTTGTTTGACCAATTTCCTCATACCGAACATATAGAGAGCGGTGTCTTCTTGGTCAAAAAAGGGTAGTCAGAAACCGTTTATCCCAAAAGCGCTCTGTGATCGACCATTGCGCATCGGTTCTGCACGACATGGATGCCTGCATCTTTTGCTTTTTCCGCTGCAGTATTGTTGACGATACCAATCTGCGTCCAAAGCACTTTTACATCTCCTCTTTTGATGCAAGCATCAGCGACAGCATCGACCACCTCAGGTTTTCTAAATACAACAACCATGTCAACAGGCTCATCGATCTCCAGAAGGCTTCTGTAGACTTTTTGACCGAGAATCTCTTCTTCTTTAGGGTAAACAGGGAACATTTTATAGCCTGCTTCAAGTAAATATTTGGCAACCCTATGGCTGTCTTTTTGGGGGTTTGGGGAAGCGCCGATTACGGCAATATTTTTTGTGTCTTTAAAATATTTAATGATTTCTTCTTTATTGCTGTTAATCCTTGGAAATTCACATTCCATGCTTTATCCTTTATTTTGATATACTTTTGCCAATTATTACCTAGGATGCATAATGTTAGACTTAAAACGTATTGAAAAAGCCTATAAAAGAATAGAGGAGGTAGTCTGCCGTACCCCTTTTTCTTACGCCCCGAATTTAAGCAAAATGAGCGGCTTTGAAGTGTATCTGAAAAAAGAAAATCTCCAACATACCGGTGCTTTTAAACTCCGCGGTGCTTTCAACAAGCTGTCTTGTTTGATGGAGGAGGGATACAAAGGAGGAGTGGTTGCTGCAAGTGCGGGAAATCATGCCCAGGGTGTTGCTTTCTCTGCACAATATTTTGGTATCAGTGCGACGATTGTAATGCCTGAATCCACTCCGTTAACCAAGGTGCAAGGCGTCAAAGAGTTTGGGGCAGCGGTCATGCTGCATGGAACAAATTATGATGAGGCTTATGCTTATGCGGTTAAGTTCGCAGAAGAAAACGATTGTACATTTGTGCATCCCTTTGCAGACGATGAGGTAATGGCGGGCCAAGGCACGATAGCACTTGAAATGCTAGAAGAGGCAGAAGATCTTGATGCCATCGTGGTGCCTGTAGGAGGAGGAGGGCTTATTTCCGGTATTGCGTGTGCCGCCAAAACACTCCAGGAAAAAGTTAAACTTATCGGTATATCGGCAGAAGGTGCCCCGGCGATGAAAAACTCCTATGATGCCAAGCGGCCGTTGGACTCGTTGAGTGTTCGTACGATAGCGGACGGAATTGCCGTGCGTGATGTTTCGCCTGTAACATTAAAGTATATCCTTCGCTATGTTGATGCGTTTGAGAGCGTGAGCGAAGATGAGATTGCTTCGGCTATTTTATTTTTGCTTGAGAGACAAAAGGTATTGGTGGAGGGCGCAGGAGCCGTAGGGGTAGCGGCGCTTATGCATGGCAAAATCGATTTACCAAAAGGAAGCAAGGTGGGAATTGTTCTCAGCGGAGGAAATATTGATGTTACGATGCTTTCGCTCATCATTGAAAAAGGGCTTACGAAGTCTGCACGAAAAATGAAATTGGTAGTTACGTTGGTTGATAAGCCCGGAGCGCTACAGGTATTTACAAAAATATTGTCAGACATTAATGCTAATATCGTTCAAATAGGTTATGATCGAACCTCTACAAATTTGGATTTTGGGGATGCTCATGTTTCTGTTGCGCTAGAGACCAAAGGGGTAGAGCATCAAGAGCTGATACGTCAAGCGCTCAAAAAAAACGGATTTGTGTTTAAAGAGGAACAGTAAACGGATAAATAAAAACAGATGATAGCGATTGATCTGGGTTCAAATACATTACGGGTGGTTCAGTTTGACTGCGCAAGCCAAAAGTGCATCTTTGCGTATGAAAAAATAGTAAAAACTGCTGATGGACTGGCGTACCACGGAACCATAAGCAATGAAGCGGTTAGCCGAGTCATTGATGCAATCAATGAGGCTAAAACACAAATAGATTTCAGTAAAGACAAAATCAGGGCTGTGGCTACCGAAGCACTAAGAAGTGCTGCCAACAAAGAAGAGGTTATTGTAAAGGTAAAAGAGCAGACCGGCATTGCATTTGAAATAATTAGCGGCGATGAAGAGGCAGCATTGACCTTGCTGGCGGTAAAAAAAAGATTTGAAAACTTACCGTATGCATCTAAAAATTTTATCGTAGTCGATATAGGCGGAGGATCAACCGAGCTTATTTTTCACTATTCAAATCAAGTTTTCACCAAAAGCTTTCCTCTTGGTATCGTGACCGTTGCACAAAGTTATTGTTCGCTTGAGGAGATAGAAAAGGCATTGCCCGGACTGATGATCCAGATGAAAACATTTTGCGCTGAAATTTATGCTGTTTACGGCAAAGCGGATATGTTTGCTGCCACTGCAGGCACTCCTACTACGGTAGCCGCAATGAAACTTAATCAAAGCTATGCAACGTATGATTCGCGAAAAATAAACGGAACATTGCTTCAAAAAGATGAGCTGGATTTCTTTTTGGGCAAACTCTTGGCTATGCCTTTTGAGCAGCGCGAATATATGGTAGGCACAGGGCGGTCTGATCTGATCGCTGCAGGGATATTGATCTTTAAACAGCTTTATACCCTTCTTGAATTTGAAGAGTGTATGGTGGTTGATGACGGGCTGCGTGAAGGTGTAGCTTTGGAGATGTGCGATAAACTCTAATCTTTTTTAGCTATAATCGGAAAAATAAAATATTAAAGAAAAACGGAGTGTAGGCCATGCAGATGAGTGGTGCACAAATGGTATGTGAAGCGATCATCGCCGAGGGCGTAAAGACCGTATTTGGTTATCCCGGCGGTGCAATTATGCATGTGTATGATGAGATTTACAAGCAAAACGGTTTTGAGCATATACTCAACCGTCACGAACAAGCAGCAGTGCATGCAGCAGACGGATATGCCAGGGCAACAGGCGAAGTAGGTGTTGCAATGGTTACAAGCGGACCGGGATTTACCAATGCCGTGACCGGACTGGCAACGGCCTATATGGATTCTATTCCTTTGGTTGTTATTTCGGGGCAGGTTCCTTTGTCCCTTATAGGAACAGACGGATTTCAAGAGATTGATGCTGTAGGCATTTCAAGACCCTGTACAAAACATAACTTTTTGGTGCGTACGATTGAAGAACTTCCGCGTATTTTAAAAGAAGCTTTTTATATCGCAAGGTCGGGAAGACCCGGTCCTGTGCTTGTAGATGTGCCTAAAGATATTACCGTAGCAGTGGGAAATTTTGTTTACCCTGAGACTGTAAACATACCTACGTATAAGCCAACATACAAAGGAAATAAAAAGCAGATAGAAAAAGCGGTTGAGGCGATCAAAAAAGCTAAAAAACCATTGATCTATGCGGGCGGAGGCGTCGTATTGTCCAACGCAAGCGATTTGGTGCGGGAGTTGGCCGAAAAAACACAGATTCCTACAGTTGAAACACTCATGGCAAGAGGGGTTATGGGCGCTAAAAATCCATTACTTTTAGGAATGCTTGGTATGCACGGAAACTATGCCTCCAATATGGCAATGAGTGAAACAGACCTCATTATTGCATTGGGCGCGAGATTTGACGACAGAGTAACAGGCAAACTCTCTGAATTTGCGCGTTATGCGGATATTATTCATGTGGATATCGATCCGGCAAACATAGCCAAATTGGTCGATGTGGAGTATCCAATTGTCGGTGATGTCTATGATGTATTGAAAAATATGATCCCGCTGTTGGAGGATGTTAATTCCGATAGGTACCAAGCATGGAGGGAGATTCTTAAGCGGTATGATACGCTTCATCCTCAATCGTATGTAGATAGCGACGAAGTACTTAAACCGCAGTGGGTTATCGAAAGAGTGGGTGAGCTGGTAGGTGAAAATGCCATTATTACTTCGGATGTCGGGCAGCATCAGATGTGGGCAGCCCAGCATTATCCGTTTGACAGGCCGCGCCAATGGATCAATTCGGGAGGTCTGGGAACCATGGGGTTTGGATTTCCTGCTGCACTAGGAGCAAAACGGGCCTTTCCTGAAAAAACTGTCATCAATGTTACCGGCGATGGATCAATCCTCATGAATATGCAAGAGCTTGTCACTGCGGCCGAATATAAAATACCGGTTATCAACCTGATTTTAAATAACCATTTTCTTGGAATGGTAAGACAGTGGCAGACTTTTTTTTATGAGAAACGCTATTCACAAACAGATCTTACTTTTCAACCAAACTGGAAGGCTTTGGCTGAGGCATGCGGTGGCATAGGATACGATGTTGCGACCAAAAAAGAGTTTGATGCCGCACTCAAAGATGCCATAGAGCAAGACAAGGTCTGCTTTATGAATATTGCCATCAATCGTTTTGAAAATGTACTTCCGATGGTGCCTGCAGGGGGTGCATTGTTCAATATGATGTTACCGCAAAGTGAGGAGAAGTGATGGGAGCAGAAACAATGAAAGACGAACGACGTGTTATTTCTATAATCGTAATGAATGAAAGTTCTGTGCTTGCAAGGGTGACTGCACTTTTTGCAGGACGCGGTTACAACATTGAGTCACTCACGGTTGCGCCTATACCAAATAGTGAAATGTCCCATATTACTATAGAGACCAAAGGGAATGCCAAGGTAATGGAGCAGATAACAAAACAGCTTCACAAGCTCATTCCTGTTTATAAGGTTATCGAACATGAGGAGATGGTAGAAAAAGAGATGGTGCTGGTCAAATTTCCTATTGCTGAAAATCTGAGTGATATTGCGGCGCTATGTAAAGCGTATAATGGCGGAATCGTTAACGTGGGCAAAGAGATGGTTATTGCGCAGGTTGCGGATGAGCCGATGCGTATTCAGCATTTTATTGAAGCCGCACAGCGTTACAATCCCTGCGAGACAGTGCGTAGCGGCGTTGTTGCTATTGAGCGTTAATCCATTTTTATAAAAGGCGAAGGGTGAAAGAATACAGTTTAAGAGAGATTTGCCAAGAGATCAAGATTGATTTTAAAGGGCAGGACATTCAAATCAATGGTATTCATACACTGAGTGAGGCCGCTTCCTCGCAACTGAGTTTTTTTAATGCTTCAAAATATGCGGATCAGCTTTTTTTTACAAAAGCCGCAGCAGTGCTTATAGAAGAAAAATATGCGCATCTTTTGCCTTCAGGCACGATCGCATTGATAACAGATGAACCGTATTTGAAACTCGCACTTGCCTCCAAACTTTTTGCCCACAAAATAGAGTCTTATGGCGGACATCCTTCAATGGGAACAGGTTGCGATATTGATAAGCGTGTACGATTTGGCAAAAATGTAAACATTGGAAACAATGTAACAATTTTGGCCGGATGTTATGTGGGGGACAATGTCACTGTCGGTTCGGATACACTATTGTATCCCAATGTTACACTGTATCATCATACCCAAATCGGAAGCCGATGTATTATCCATGCAGGCACCGTCATTGGTTCGGACGGTTATGGTTTTGCCCACACAAAGACGGGAGAGCATATCAAGATTTATCAAAATGGCAATGTTGTAATTGAAGATGATGTGGAGATAGGGGCAAACTGTGCCATAGACAGAGCAGTTTTTGGCAGTACGTATATTCGCAAGGGTACAAAATTGGATAATCTTATACAAATTGCACATAATTGCGATGTAGGAGAACACAGTCTTTGTGCCGCCCAGGTAGGGCTTGCTGGCTCCACCACGCTTGAGAGAAATGTTGTCATGGGCGGACAGAGTGCCACGGCCGGACACTTAAAAGTCGGGGCTTTTGCAACGATTGCGGGCAAAAGCGGTGTGACAAAATCACTTGAAGGCAGAAAAACATATGCCGGCTTCCCTGCAATAGAGCATAAAATGTGGTTGAAAATGCAAGCCATGTTTTCTAAAATGTTAAAGCAGAAGTAAATTAAGAAGTTCTAAGATCTATGGTATAATCAAACTGAAAAATTATAGTGTAAAGGAATAAAGATGAGCGGAACAGTAACTAAAATGGATGAAATAGCATTAAGCAACACAAAAGAAGGTAAAATCACTATCGCAATTATTCACGAACCCTACGGCCCAAAGAGCCAGAGCGTAGCAAGCATCGGTATTTCGCTTCAGACAACCTTGGAAGAACCGGACTGGAAAGTGCATATTCCTAAAGAAAATATTGATGCAGTCATTGAGGCACTACAAAAGGCAAAAGAAGCGCTTTAAGCCTTCTTTGTGCTTTTTTTAAAAAATACCACTCTTCCAATTTTTAGCCTTTCGCTTATTGCGGCACAAGAACAACATCCTTTTAAACGTATTTGTTTCATACTTTGCTACAATTACACCATTACAATCAAGGAAGTTTTTTGTCTACGATCCAAACAATAAAATCACTTTTAAACAGACGCATTTTAGTTATAGACGGTGCGATGGGAACCCAAATACAAGACCTCGAAGTGCCCAAAGAAGCATGGATAGACGATAAAGGGGTCTCTCAAGAAGGGTGCAATGAATTGCTCAACGATACCGCACCTGAGCTTATAGCAAGAATTCATAAACGCTATGCGATGGCGGGTGCAGATCTGATCAAGACCAATACGTTCGGTACGATGCCGTGGGTGCTGGATGAGTACGATATGAAAGAGCGTGCGTATGAACTCTCCAAAAAAGGTGCACAGCTTGTAAAAAACATATGCGATCAGTATGCTACAAAGGAGTCTCCGCGGTTTGTACTGGGTTCCATGGGTCCGGGAACAAAACTGCCTTCGTTAGGACATATCCACTATGATGAGATGTTTGAAGGCTACAAAGAGGTGGCTCTTGGACTGATCGATGGGGGGAGTGATATATTTTTGCTTGAAACCTGCCAGGATCCGCTTCAAATCAAAGCCGCACTCCACGGATGCGAAGCAGCGAACGGCGAGCGCAAGGTTCAATTGCCTATCATGGTTTCTGTAACCATTGAGCTTAGCGGAAGCATGCTTATCGGTACGGACACATCTACGATCGCAACAATCTTGGAGCCTTTTGATATCCTCTCGCTAGGTTTCAATTGCGGAACAGGTCCCGATCAGGTCAAAAAACATCTTAAAACACTCAGTGAACTTTGTAACATTCCAATCTCTGTGCATGCCAATGCCGGATTGCCTCAAAACAGAGGAGGGTACACCTATTATCCGATGGGGCCGGATGAATTTACGGCAAAACAGCTTGAGTTTACCGAATTTGACGGAGTGAGCTTTTTGGGCGGATGCTGCGGTACGACACCGCAGCATATTCAAGCGCTTAAAAAAGCAGTGGGGACTATAAGGCCCAAAAAACCCACAGGCAGCATCAAACCCTCTATCGCTTCTTTGTTTAACAGCGTAGAGCTGTTTCAGGAACCTGCACCTTTGCTGATAGGAGAGCGAAGCAATGCCACAGGATCTAAAGCATTTCGTGAACTTATCATTGCAGGCGATTACGATGGGACGTTGACTGTGGGACAGGCACAAGTACGTGACGGAGCACACTGTTTGGATGTCAACGTAGAGTTTGCCGGCCGTGATGGAGCGGCGGATATGCGTGCGGTGATGGAGCTGTATAATCAAAAAATACCTCTGCCGCTGATGCCTGATGCCACACGTGTCAATACGATGGAAGAGGCGCTCAAATGCATAGGGGGTAAACCTATCATTAATTCGGTCAATTTGGAAGACGGCGAAGGAAAGCTTGACGAAATTTGCAGACTGGCAAAAAAATACGGTACCGCTCTGGTCTGTTTGACGATTGATGAAAAAGGGATGGCAAAGACCACTGAAGATAAACTTCGTATTGCTGAGCGCATCTATGACCTGTGTGTAAACCGACACGGCATAAATCCCAGAAATCTCATCTTTGATATGCTGACTTTTACCGTTGGCTCAGGAGATCCGGAGTATCGTGATGCGGCAGTGCAAACTTTAGAAGCGATCCGTCAGCTGCATGCAAGACATCCTGAGGTGGGTTCTACGCTTGGACTTTCAAATATCTCTTTTGGATTGAGTGCCAATGCGAGAGTCTATCTTAACTCAGTCTTTTTGCATCATTGTGTTGCGGCGGGAATGACATCGGTCATTATCAACGTCAAACACATTGTGCCGTTAGCCAAAATGAGTCAAGAGGAGATTGCTATTTGTGAAGAGCTGTTGTTTGGGGCAGATGATAACTCTCTTTTTAAATTTATAGAATATTTTTCTGACAAAACAGTCGATAGCGGTGCCAATGATGAAGCCTATGAAACGATGAATCCCCAAGAGAAGATTGCAAAATTGCTTTTAGACGGCGATAAAGAGCGCATGATCCCTTTAGTCGAAGAGGCGCGTCATCATATCCACCCCGATACCATTGTCAATGAGATACTCATTGATGCGATGAAAGTAGTGGGAGAACTTTTTGGAAACGGGCAGATGCAGCTGCCTTTTGTGCTTCAAAGCGCTGAGACAATGAAAGCCACAGTGGATTATCTTACGCCGTATCTCACCAAACAAGAGAAAGATACTGACACTACGCTGGTGATTGGTACAGTCAAGGGCGATGTCCATGATGTAGGTAAAAATTTGGTGGATATCATTCTTTCTAACAATGGATTTAAGGTTATCAATATAGGGATCAAAACCGAATTGCAAGAGTATCTTGATATGCTCCAGGAACATCCGGTACAAGCTATCGGCATGAGCGGGCTTTTAGTAAAATCTACCGCTGTCATGAAAGATAATCTTGAGGCAATGGCGCAAATGGGACTTGAGATACCTGTACTTTTGGGCGGTGCGGCATTGACGCGAAGTTTTGTCGATGATTTTTGCCGCCCCGTGTACAAAGGACCTATCTTTTACTGCCGTGATGCCTTTGACGGAGTCATTGCCATGGGCCGTATCGAAAAGTACAATGAAAACCCAAGTGTAGGACTTGATACACGCTTATCGGGTGACATGACGGAACGCCAAGAAAAAGTACAAAAAAAGACGATCATTCCGCCTTTTGAGCAAATCAAGATGCCTGACCGCTCCGCGGAGATACCTACACCGCCGTTTTGGGGAAGAAGAGTACTCCAAAAAGCTGATTTGGATGCCAGTATGATCTATGAGTGGATCAATACACGTTCTGTTTTTAAGATGCACTGGGGATATAAAAGCAAAGGGATGAGTAAAGAAGCCTATGAAAAGCTGCTTGATGAAACCATTATCCCGGCATTTGAAAGACTTAAGCGAGAATTCATTGAAAAAGACCTTTTCGAGCCGATTATCATCTATGGGTACTATCCGTGCAGAAGCAATGATCAGGAGTTGCTGATTTTTGATGAGAGTGAGGGGTGGAATGTTGATGCCAATGCAAATAGAGAGCCGCTTTATGAGGTCATAGGCAGGGCCGTCACACAGTTTTCTTTTCCAAGACAAGGCAGAAAACCGCATCGTGCACTGAGTGATTTTTTTCATCACGACAGGCATGATGTCATTGCTTTAACCTGTGTGAGCGCAGGCAAGAAATTCAGCCAATATGAAAAAGAGTTGTACGAAGCGGGAAAATACCTTGAATACAATTTGGTACACGGACTTTCAGTGGAGTTAGCCGAAGCACTTGCAGAAATAGCGCACAAACAGATACGTTTGGATCTGAATATTGCAAGCAAGGATGAGGGCCACACTTTAAGAGATGTGCGAATGAACCGTTATCAGGGGGCCAGATATTCGTTTGGATATCCTGCGTGTCCGGATTTGGAGCAAAGCCGCCAGCTTTTTGATCTATTGAAACCTGAAGAGTTTGGCATAGAGCTTAGCGAAACGTTCCAAATACATCCCGAACAAAGCACTACCGCACTGACGGTGCACCATAAGGAAGCTACCTATTATGCGGTATAAAGAGCGAAACGTAAACATAGGGTACCGGGGTAGGGTATAGTGATAAGCGAAGAGTTAATGATGTGGAAAAAATTATTATCAAAAAAAAGATATCATGGTTGCAATGAAACAAGAGAGGACACCATAGAAGAGTACTGTCGCAGCAGTTACCATAAAGATTACGACAAAGTAATCTTTTCCAATCCATTCAGAAGGTTGTCCAAAAAGACGCAAGTTCATCCTTTGTCAAAAAACGATCATGTCCACAATAGATTAACCCATAGCCTGGAAGTTGCCAGTGTCGGAAGAAGTTTAGGATTGAAAGCCGGCGAATTTCTAAAAAAGAAGTATCATGCCATTGAGCCTTATGATGTTGCCTATATAATTCAAACAGCATGTTTGGCTCATGATATCGGCAATCCGCCTTTTGGACATGCCGGAGAAGAGGTCATCAAAGAGTGGTTTGCAAAAAATGCAGACAAAGATTTTTTAAAAGAGTTATCATCGGAGGAATTGGAAGATTTTAAATGTCTTGACGGTAATGCCCAAAGTTTCAGAATAGTCAGCAAAATAGAAAACAACCTATTTGGCGGAGGGATGAATCTTACATTTGCGACATTGGGAACACTGGTAAAATATCCTTATTCTTCAAGCCATTGTCAGCTAACCGGGACATCAAAATTTAATTATTTTCATAGCGAAGCAGATTTTTTTAAACTTTTGTTTGAGGAGCTTGGATTGGCCAAAGCCGACGGTTCCTTCAAGAGACATCCTCTTTCTTATTTGATGGAGGCTTCTGATGATATTTGCTACGGATTATTGGATCTGCAAGATGCATTTGAGCTGAAGATTATAACCCTAGAAGACATGAGGGATATTTTTGTCTCAATTTGCGGTGAAGAAAAAACAGAAGAAGTTTATCGTAATGAAAAATATACACAGACCCAAAAAGTTTTAAAGCTGGTAGCCGCTTCTATCTATATTTTGGCTACCCATGCAATGGAAGTCTTTGAAGAAAATTTTGATGCCATTGCAGGGGATAATCAGCCAAAAGATCTCATTGAACTTTTTAATAACAAAGTGCTTAAAGAAGGGATCAAAAAAGCAAAACGATTGGGAATTAAAAAAATATTTAATGAAAAAAGAAAAATTGAACTGGAACTTGGAGCATACAACATCATAGAAACGCTGCTGGATATTCTCATTCGCGCTACCTATGAACTCTATAAAAGCGGGGACGGAACAGCATTGTCTTTTAGAAATAAAAGGGCACTGGAATTGATGGGCGGAGGCAGGCCGCAAAAAACAGACAGCGTGTATCATATGTATCAAAGAGTCATAGACTATATCATTGGCATGACGGACAATCATGCAAAATATGTCGCAAACCAATTAAACGGCAGCGGCTATTAAATTAAAAAATAAAACTGCGATACAAAATCGTCTTTTGTGATTAATGTTGATTAATATGCAGGCGGCTATAATTAGCGATAAAAAGTCAGCCTAAAATCTATCTAAAAAAGAGGAAATCTTATCTTGCACTCTCTTATAAAATATTTTCTCGACAATTCAAGATTGAACCACACTATTTTGGTATTTTTATTGTTTATGGGTATTTTTGCTTACATAAAGATACCAAAAGAGATGTTTCCTATCGTGACGCTTGATGCGATCGATATCAAAGGAAACTATAGCGGAGCAAGTGCAGATGCGCTGAACAATTTTGCCGTTAGAGAGATAGAAAATCAAATCGATGCTATTTCCGGCATCAAAAAAGTAAGTTCAACTATTACTAACGGGAGTTTTCTTGTCAGCATTGAACTTCAAGACGGTGTCGATAAGTATGAAGTGCTCAATGAGGTCAAAGATGCCATTAGCATCGCCAGGCAGTACCTTCCGGGCGATATGGATGAGCCCATAGCAACGGTTTCTCAAAAAGTGATGCCGCTTTTGAATGTTTCTTTGTCTTCAGGCGCTTATGACCAAAAAGGACTGTTGGATATCGCAGAAAAATTAAAGACATCTGTATTTCAGGTACCTCATATAAACGATGTGCAGATATTTGGCGATAGTGATCTGCAGATCGATATTATGCTAGACCATAAAAAAATTATGATGTACGGGCTGAACAGTTCTTTGATTATCAATAAAATTAAAGAGCTTTCGTATATCTATCCGGTTGCTTTTGTCGAGGAGGTCGGCAATCATATCTTTTTAACTGCCAACAACAACAAGTTTGATCTTAATCTCTGGAAAGAAACACTCATAGAGGCTGAGGGCAAAAAAATATATTTGGGCGATGTGGCTGCCGTCAAGATCGATTATCCGACCAAGGATACCATTTCGAGGTTTAATGCAAAATCATCTATTTCATTGCTGATATTTAAAGATGAGCAGGGCGACTCCATAAAGGTTTCCCAAGAAGTAAAAAAAGTTTTGCAGAAAACACAAAATACCTATAAAGATTTATCAATTGATATTTCAAGAGACAGCTCAAGGCCTGTTGAGCAGAGGATCAAAACGATACTTTCCAATATTACATTGGGGCTTATTTTAGTCGGATTTTCGATGTACATTTTAATCAGTCCCAGATTGTCGCTTGTAATTGTGATGGGGATACCGTTTTCGTTTATTTTTGGGCTTTTGATCATAGAGGTTTTGGGTTACAGTTTAAATATGATCTCACTGATGGCGATGCTGATCACTTTAGGTATTGTTGTGGATGATGCGATCATAGTAAGTGAAAATATTCAGCGCCACTTGGATGAAGGAGCCGACGTCAACGAAGCGGTGATCAATGGCACCAAAGAGATGATTATGCCCGTCATGATCGCTGCGTTTACTACGATATTTGCTTTTTTGCCTATGCTTTTGATCAGCGGCGAAATGGGATTGCTGATCAAACTGATCCCGATAGTGATATCGGTGTTGATATTTTCATCTTTGATAGAATCTTTTTTCTTTTTGCCGCTTCATGCAAAAGATATTTTGCGGAAAAATGACAAACTGTTTGACTGGTCACCCGTATACAATGCATATGAAACGATTTTACATAAAATTATTCACCACAAGAAATCATTTTTGGTTGTATTTTATATTATTGTTCCTGTGTTAACTGTTTTTGCTGTAGAAAACAGCAGATTTCAAATGTTTCCCGACATGGATTCACGAAACGTTACGCTTTCTGTCAAGCTGGATGATTCTTTAAGTATCGAAGAGACCGATAAGATAGTTGAAAAATACGAACAGCTTTTGCTGGAGAATAAACAGCGTTTTTACATTAAAAACATCAATACCTCTGTAGGTGTTTTTTCTGATTTGACCGGCACGACAGAAGTAATAGAAAACGGATTTACGCTGATGCTGGAGCTTGAAGATTTTAAAGAAGACAATATTTTGGATAATTACATCAATCCGGTGCTGTCGCTTAGTTTTGATTTTGAACAAAAAGATAAAATCAGGTTAGAAAGTACTCAGGCCGTGATGCAAAAAATAAGAGAATTTGTTGCACCTGTTACACAAAAAGACAAAGCCGTGGATTTCAATATCGTAAGCAACAGGCTTCACGTGATGAAAACAGACATTGAAATAAAATTAAGCTCAGATGATACCCAATCGCTTGTTTCGCATATAGAAAAACTCAAAACAAAACTTTCTTCGATTGAGGGGGTAAAAGACGTTACAGACAATACAAAAATGGGACAACAAGAGTATAAATTTATACTGAACCCTTATGGCCAAACTTTGGGGTTGACTGACACGGCTGTTGCTTTGGCGCTTAGCAGCTATTTTATGGAAAAAGAACAGGCAGCCACGTTTGACAATAGCGGAATTATCAAAATAAAAACATACTCAATCCACAAAGACAATTTGGATGAATTGAAACATTTTCCTATCCCTCTAGGCAACGGATTTGTCGAATTGCAGGATGTGGTAGAGTTTAAGATCGAAAGAAATTTTGAAAAAATCGAAAAAGAAAATGGAAAAATCTACAAAAGTGTTTTTGCAAATGTAGATAATCGAATCATTAGCGCAAATGAAGTTTTAAAGCAAATCGATAAGATTGTTCAGGAGGCAAAACAGGACAATATCACAGTCAGTTTTGGCGGAGAACGTGAAAAAAGCATTCAAATGGCAATTGATATGGCAAAAGCGTTTATGATAGCCATCTTTTTGATTTTTATCACACTGTTGATCAACTTTCCTTCCTTTAGGGTTTCCTTAATGCTTATTTCTGTCATCCCTTTTACTGTTTTAGGTGCCGTAGCTGGCCATTTTATTATGGGTATCAATCTCAATTCCCAATCTATGATCGGCATGCTCGGTCTTGCCGGAGTGGTAATCAATGATGGGATTATCATGTTGGATTTTTTGCACGGAACCAAAAACAAAGAAGAGTTTTACAAAAGAGCCAAACAAAGAGTAAGACCTATACTCATCACCTCAATTACTACGGTTTTGGGGCTTATGACCATTATATTTTTTCCATCGGGCGAGTCTATCATGCTTCAGCCGATAGCGGTATCTTTGGGGTTTGGTATCGCATGGGGGACAGTGTTGAATTTGCTCTATCTGCCTGCGCTTTATGCGGCGGTATTTAAAATTAAGGATTAAAAATGAAATATGTATTTCTTTTGTGTGTGCCGATCATGCTTTTTTCTCAAACCTATATGGCAAAAATAGAGCCGTTTGACAGTTTTACTATTTACGCACAAACAAACGGACAGATTGTATACCTGGATAAAAATGATGAAACCAAAGTGGTCGATAAAATGATCATTAAACTCGATGACTCTTTGGAGCAAAAAGAGTTGAAAGGCTATCGGATACAGCTAAGGCATTATGAGGAAAAGTTAAATTTGCTTACCAAAAATTATCAAAAGTATCTTCAGGTTGCCGGAAAAAGTGCTTTTGAAAAAGATGAAAAGTACTATCTGGTGCTTGATCTTAAGGTAACAATAGAAAATCTTAAAATCCAGATAGCCCAACTTGAGGATACGATAGCAAAAAAACAAATATCGGTAAATAAACTTTATATAAAATCATTTCAAGCAAATAACGGTGATTATGTTACCGCAGGTACACAATTGGCAAAAGCGTTCGATATTAGCCGTTCTAAGCTGGTTGTTTTTGTCAGTCGTAATGATTATGAAAACATAGACAATAAAAAAATTCTCATAGACGGAAAACATAATAATGCAGAAATTTATAAAATTGACAAAATTCAAGACGAAACGATGATTTCGGCTTACAGGGTTGAGCTGCTTTTGGAAAGTAATGATTTTGGCAAAATTGTAGAAGTGGAGTTTGTTTCTTCTTGAGGATGCGTGCATTTTTGATAGATGGCGGTCATGGTGCCTTGCAATCTGTTTGTTGGAGAACGGGTGATGCAAAAATTACACAAGTTGCTTAAAAAGCGGAAGAGGTTGCATGAAAATAGTTCACTTTAGCGATACCCATTTGGGTTTTAATGATCTCGATGTGCTCAATGAGGACAACATCAACCAAAGAGAAGCTGATTTTTATGATGCTTTCTTGCAGGTTGTAGAGCAAATCAAAGAGATAAAGCCCGATTATATCGTCCACACCGGAGACCTGTTTCATAGAACAAGCCCCAGCAACCGTGCCATTACGTTTGCCCTGGAGCAGTTTAAAATCATCAATGCTTTAAATATCCCTTTTATTTTAATAGCCGGTAACCACAGCACCCCGCGAACAAATCTAAGCAGTCCGATACTAAAGATTTTTGAGAACTTTGAAAATATCTATGTATCCTATAATCAGCAGTATAAAAAGCAAGAATTTGAAGATATCGTGTTTCACTGTTTGCCGCATATGAACGATGATGCCAAAGCACTCTCGCAAATCGAACTTTGCGAAGCAGGGATTGAACCAAACAAAAAAAATATCATGATGATGCATTGCAGTGTCGGAGCATGGTATTTGATGCAAGAGTTTGGAGAGTGGGTCTATCCGACTTCTAAAGAGTATATCTTTTCCAAAATGGACTATGTAGCTTTGGGGCATTGGCATGGATTTGGAAAGGTTGGAAAGCATGAAAATGTTTATTACAGCGGAAGTACAGAGCGAACAAGCCTTAACGATAAACGCAACTCAAAAGGGTTTATCGTTGTAACTCTTGAAGATGAACCAACAGTTGAATATAAAGAGATAACTATCCGGCCGATACTGGAGTTTCAAATAGACTGTGAGGATTTTGAAAAAAGTGTGGCATCACTTGTTCTTTTGAATATCAAAGATGCCATCATCGATGTAAAACTAACGAATCTTACTACACTTCAGTCTATTGATATCAATACGGGCGATATCAAAAAGATTTTTGATGGCGCTGTGTATGTTAACGTCAAACGAGAGTTTAAAACCGCTGGCGATGCAAAAACGATCGAGGATATCGAATCGCTTTCACTGGAAGATTATTTTATAGAACATATCAAAGAAGAGAGTAAAACAGAAGAGTTTGACAGACTAAAATCAAAAGTGCAAGAGCTATTTAGTGCTTATGAGGAGGTGTGCAGTGATACTGAATAATCTTGAGCTCTTAAACTTTAAAAAGTACACCCAAAAAAGCTTTTCATTTGATGAGGGGCTGACCGGCATCATCGGGAAAAACGGCAGCGGCAAATCCACCATCTTTGAAGCGATACTTTTTGTACTTTACGGAGAGCTAAAAAACAAAGGCTCAAAAGAACTGATACGAAATTCAAGCGTAAGCCAGAAAGAGCCTGTAAGCGTCACACTGGAGTTTGAGTTTGATAGCGCTACCTACAAAGTGATCAGAGAGTTTAGAGGCAAAACACTCACAGCCAATGCAAAACTTTATAAAAATGAAGCACTCGTTTCAAGCGGAGCAAAAGAGGTAACAAACTCTATTGGCAAACTTGTAAAAATGAACAAAGATGCTTTTTTGCATACTTTATTTGCCTCTCAAAAAGAGCTTACAAGTCTTAGCAATCTAAAACCAGAAGACAGAAAAAAGATGATAAGAAAGCTTTTGGGGCTGGAGAAAATCGATGCCATAGAAACCATGCTTGTTGAAAAAAGCAGAGGACTTAAAAGAGAGATTGATGCATTTAGGGAAGTGCTACTAAGTAGTGATGAGATCATATCTAAAGAGAGTGCAATAAAAACTCATAATGAAAATAAAACCTCAATATTTACAAATTTAACAGCAAAGTCAAAAGAGTTAGAAACGCTAAAACTAAAAGAGATTGAATCTAAAAAAGAGTTAGATCTTTTACAAAAAACAAAAGAGCATAAAACAAAGCTGCTAAGTGAACTTGAACTTATTAAAAATACTCTTGAATCTAATAAGCTACAACAAACAAAACTTTCATCTGAGCTATTAGAGTTACAACAAAAACAAAAAGAGCTAACAGTTTTAGAGCCTTTAAAAATAGAGTTTGAACAGTTGCAAACTAAACTAAAAGAGCAACAGCAACTAAAAGAGATACATCTAAAAATTGAAGGGTTAAATAAAGAGCAGACTCAACTTAGAGAGCAATACACAAAAGCCAAAAATGATATTGCTGCTCTAGAACTTGAAGTGAAAGATTATGCAAGTTTGCAAGTGAAACAACAGCAGATGAAAAATGAAGCGGATAAACTTCAAACAACTATCAAAGAGTTAGAAACTCAAATAAAAGCTATCAGTTCTTCTGTATCCGGAGAGCAAAAACTCATCGACACTACAAAAGCCCAGATTGCAGAGATTGAAAAAATAGGCAAGGGCTCAAACTGCCCCACTTGCACCAGGCCGCTTCTTGAAGAGTACGACAAAGTCATTGCGACACTTTCAAATACCATACAGACTATCCAAAAAGAGAAAATTGATAAACAAACCCTGGAGTTGTCAAAAGTAGAAAGTTCAAAAGTAGCACTTGACAAACAAAAAGAGGAAATTCAAAGTCAACTTCAAGAGCTAAATAAACAACTAACTATCATCGAGACAAAACAAAAAGACCTTATCAAAGCACATGTACATTTTAAAGAGGTTGAAGCAAAAGGTATCCAAAACAAAAAAGAACTAGAAGCGCTTTCAAAATACTCTTATGATGAAAAATTGCACGAAGATTTGATAGCAAAAGAGCAAACATTAAAACCTAAATATGATGAGTATAAAAAACTCCAAACTCTTATCCAAAGAGTTCCCGTACTTCAAAAAGAGTTAGACGAGATTAAAAAAGCTATAAAAGAAAAAACTTTAGGTTTTACACATAAAGAGACTGAAATCAAAGCCATTATTTATGATGAAACAAATCATAAAACAAAACTTGATGAGTTTACTCTCCTGCAAAAGCATAAAGATGAATTAGCAACTGTTATCAATGAATTTAAAGTGCAAATCGCTTCCATCGATGGTGAGATAAAAACACTTCAATCCTCCCTTGATACAAATAAAGAGCATCAAGCAAGATTGGCTGCAAAGCAGCAAGATTTAAGTGATTATGAAAAGATAAAAGTATCTTTGAACGAATTTAAAACGAAGCTCAACTCGAAAGTAGCTCCAAGAATTTCTCAAATTGCTTCAGCCATGTACGGTCAAATCACCAAAGGAAAATATCAGCATATCGAAGTGGATAACGACTTTGACTTTTATATCTACGATGAGGGGCAAAAGTTTCCGATAGAGAGATTTAGCGGCGGGGAAGTGGACCTTGCAAATTTAGTTCTTAGAATTGCTATTTCAAAAACATTAGGGGAACTAAGTGGTGCAGGGAATATAGGGTTTTTAGCATTTGATGAAGTGTTTGGTAGTCAAGATGAAAGTAGAAGAATGGAAATCTTAGAAGCATTTCATACTATCAAAGAGCAATACAGACAGATATTTTTGATATCCCATGAGATGGAGATAAAAGAGATGTTTGAGCGGCTTGTGGAGTTGTAAAAATTGATATCTTTGATTTTTGCGGCCAGGATAGAAGGCAGAGAAAATTTCAAAAATCAAGAAAATTTATTTCCAAAAATATCTTCTCCGATCTTTAATGCCGCACGTTTAAGCTGCGTTTGTTCTTTGTCCAAAAACGTTTCAAACTCTTTGCCCAAAGGAGTGTCCAGCGTGTGCAAAAATGTTTTAAAAACTGTGATATCGTGGATATCCCCCAGGATATGTGCCAAAGATTTGAGAGTTTCTGCTTTTTCCTGAAACTCCTTTTTGTCTATCATAAAAAGCTGAAAGCCGTAGTAGTTCACCCACTTTCTCCACTCGTGAAAATACAAATCGCTTTTTTTCTTGATAGCCGTTTTTCTTAGTTTGTCGGTTTTTTGATACGTCTTTTTCAGACATGAGAGAAAATGCGCTTTTGTGTTTTTTTTCAGTTTGTAATGTTTGAGGGTTTTAAGGTTTTTTTGCAGGCGCTCTTTGATGTCAAGAAATGATTGGTCGGGATCGAGCGGGGGTTTTGACGATCGGATGGCTTGGAGTATCGCATCATAGGTTTGTTCGTCGAGAGTGTATTTTCGGATGATTTCAAGATAGGTATCCCCCAGCACTTTTTGATCCCTTGAGGCAGAAAATGAGTGCGCGCACTCTTTGAAAATGCGGTTTTGTTTTTTAAAAAAGCTTTCGGAAAGATCGTTTAGCAGGAGATGTGTCAGGGCGCGAAGTTTTTTAAATCTTCTTCTGATCTGATGGATGGCTTTGTCCTGGGGAATAGTTTCATTTTCGCACATCGCAATGATTTTTTGCATATGATTTTTGAGGATTTTTTGGATTTGTTTATTTAAATTTTTTTTAAATGATATGGTCGAAGACACAGCAAAACCCTCCATCTCTTTTCAGTCATTGTACACCTTTGTGGCTTAATACACTCCGGTTTGGTTATTTGATATGCCATTCTTTATTTTTTTCAAATACGGATATTAAGATCTCTTTTAAGTCTCTTTTCATCTCTTTGCTCAGTTCTTTTTTGCTGCTGTATATAAAAAAAGGCACAGTGTTGAGCATGGATTTTTTAAGCCTTTTTCTGAGTGTTGATACTTCATCGATAGATACCAAATCCGGCCCACTAAACAGGTAGAAATCTTTTGAGACCCCCAGTTTAAATGAAACGATCTGATAAGACAAAAAGACATCGCCTTTTGATTCGTAGTGCGCCATAAAATTATCCAAAGAGTTCTTGAGAATATGCAGTTTGGATGGGCTGATATATCCGAAGCTTTCCCGAAACTGATATTTTTGCGTTAGAGTAAAACCTAAAACGCCATAGAGGTCATTGAGGTTTTTCCATAGGGAGTTAAAATATTTTTTTCCAAAGAGAACTTCTTCAAATACCATTAAGATTTTTTGTTTATTTTTGGTGGAGGGGGAATATTTTATCTTGAAATACTCTTCTTTAAAAAGAGATATAAGCCAGTTTTCATCAAGCAGACTTATGGTGTCGAGTTTTTTTTCGAGTTCGTTGGCATCAACAAACTTCCACAGCATCGAGATATCATTGAGCCTGTCATTTTTCTCTTGTGTAAAATATTGATTGGCCAGATAGACAATCAGGTTTTCAAGCATGGCATCTTTTTTTGCTATTTGATGATTGAAAATCACTTTTTTGTAGAGATTGAACCGCATCTCCAGCATATGTTCAATGTCCAAAATGGCGCTGTCGTAAAAAGAGAGATGATAGGTATTGTTTTTTGATGTTAAAATGGTTTGTTTTGCGATTCTGAGCAAATCAACTGCTCCTCCGATATAGCCGCTGGCAAGCATGTCGCGGTTGACATAATCCAAGCGATCGGCGTCTACGGTAGAATCAATGATATCATGCAGTACCCCAAAATCAAATCCGCCAAAATTTTCATCTTTGAAGATATTTTCAATCACTTCATAGACAATTTTTATATAATTTGTATCAATCGGATCGCTAAAATTTTCGATTATTTCGTATTCAAACAGCATTTTTGTAAACGCATGGCCCATTGCTTCATGCAAAACTTTCTTTTTGTTGTCTGTTATTTTTTCGTAGAAATTTATAAACTCTTTTTGGGACGGGTTTGCATCGAGAAGTGTTGCTTGTTTGTCGTAGATGCTTTGCATGGCGTATTCTACCTGATGGGAAAAAGGCAGATGGCCTACATCATGAAGCAGTCCGGCGAGCCTTATGGCTTGCAGTGAGATCAGGTAGGCATATTTTTCTTTATTGTTTTTGAGCGGTATAAGAAATTGATACAAGGAGTCATCTTCAAGCAGATTGCTTTTGTTTATTTTTATGTCTATGTCCAGTTTGGTTTCTATCTTTTTAATCGCCCCATAAAGATCGGCTAAAAAATTTTCTCTTAATTTTGATTTTGCATTGAGCAGGGCACTTTTGTACATATGCGATGCGAGATGCATGGTCCCAAGGCTATGTATATATCTTTTGGTGGTAATGGACGGAAAAGAAAAGTAGGCCAAAGCATTTTGCGTGATAAATTGCAGCCTGCTCAAAATCTTGGTTTGAAGAATTTTCCCTTCAAATTTTGTGTGTTCTATGTGGCTGTAGAGAGTATCGTTTATAAATCTATTTGTCATCTTTTTTTTCAAAAATTCTTTCGCTAAATTGTGCAAACCTGCCGCGAACCGATTTTTCAAGTTCTATTGCAAACATGCCCAGTTCGGAATGTTTATGCTTGCTTTGTTTGAGCAGCGCGGTGAGCCCATTGTTGTATTTGTTAAGATACAGGTTGTCTATTTGTCTATTTGATCCTATGACGATAGCCATACAACTCTCATCAAGCCTAGATAAGATAAGCTGGGTCGTTTTCTCGCTGCTGTTTTGCCATTCATCCATGATCACAATAGATCCGCTTAAGGTTCGGCCCCTTGCTTCTCCCGGCCAAAGCGTTTCAATGCCGTATCGTGCAATAAGTTCTTCTGTTTTTGAGTTAATTGATTCTGCATTGTCCGTATTTCCTTTCTTTTTTATCTGTTTTGTGGCAATAAACTCTATCGTATCTCTTAGGGCCATATTGTAGATTCTAAACTTCTCATCATTGCCGGACAAAAATCCTATTTCAGCACCTTTGTCTATGGATTCTATAGAATTGCGCACGTAAATGATCTTATCATACAGTCCTTTGTCGATAAGTTCCATGGCAGAAACAAGCGATATAAGCGTTTTGCCGCTTCCGGCTTTTGCATCTATGACCAGTAAATTATACCCGTTTGTGATGATGGCTTTTGCAAAAAACTTTTGTTTTAGGTTGGCAGGTTTCACAAGAAGCGAACTAAAATCGCTATCATCGACAACCATAATCTTGTCGTTGGCTACTATCGCATACAAACTATTCCCGTCATTAAATTCAAAATGGTAGCAGAAATTTTCCGGCTTGTATGCTTTGTCAAATTCCACAATCGATCGAAAATAAAGTGCATCGGGCTGTACCGTTTCAAGATAAAGTGTTTTAACAAATTCAAAATCCGGTACTTCGCTTTTGTCATCATGCAAGGTTTGAGTTTTGATGTTTTTAAGCAGCGCAAATGTTCTTGCATAGATGTCGATAGAGAGGAAGATTACTTTTTTTCCCTTATAGTAATCCTTTGCAGCTTCTGCGGTCTCTATGATTCTTTTGTCGTTGCTCTCAGAAATATGGTGCTGTTCGATCGCGCTGTCGTAGTTGTCTTTGGAGATGATGTGGATTAGAATATCATCTTTATACAGTTTTGCAACTTTATAGTTTGACTTATGGTCAACCTCTTTTACTTTTGCAGATGCCAGAAATCTGGCAAATTCTCTTGAATAGAAACCAAGCTCGTTCGTTAGCTTTTTTTTGTCTTCAAGTTCAAGCAATACCGTTTCCGGTATCACTATGATGTTTGTGCCGTTATCCGAGAGTTTTTTAATATTTTGCAAATTCTGCAAGATAATATTGGTATCCAGGACGTATACTTTTTCTTTTTTCATTGAAAAATGATACGTACTTTTGGTTACATTTTGGAGACAAATATCTTTATTTTTTTTTGTCAGCCATAAATCCTCCGCCAAGACTTACATACAACTCAACCGCGGATTTTAAAGTTTCAAATTTTATGCTTTCTTTTGATAGTGCAACTTCAAATTCTTCTTTTCTCGCCTCTAAAAACTCCAAATGATCGGCAAAACCCTGTTTGTATTGTTGTTCAATGATTTGTTTTTTATGGTTTATGGCCCGGTATCTTTTTTCTTGAGAATGCAGTCTTTGTTTGTTTGAAGCATAGGTGTTGAGGCTGTCTTTAACTTCCCCAAAAGCTTTTCTTACGGTATCTTGGTACTCCAGCAATGCTAGTTGCTGATCAATTTTAGCCGTTTTGATATTGGCTTGTATTTTTCCAAAATCCAATATCGGGGACAATATATTGCCACCTGCAGAGTAGGTAGAGGTGTTTGACGAGATGAGGCGGCTTAAGTCCCCGCTTACGTATCCCTGTGCTCCGCTGAGGGAAATGGAAGGGAAAAATGCACTTTTTGCAACAGAAACTAAAAAGGCACTGGATTTGACTTTTGCTTGAGATGCCTGAATGTCTGCTCTTCGCTGAAGTATATCGGATGGAAGGTTTGACGGAACGGGCAAGGAAGAAGCGCTGTAGGCAGCGTCCCGCACCTTTTGCGTTCCGGCAAATACTTGGGCAGGTTCTTTTCCAAGAAGTATCGAAACCGCTGTTTTGTAGGCGCTTAAAGCATCTTCTCGTTTTATCATTTCGTCATAAAACATTTGCACCAAAGATTCTTCCTGCAACAAATCACTTTCCCGTATTAGTCCGGCTTTGTATTGATTGTGCATATAGGTATAAAATGCTTTTTCGTTCAAATATTGCTCTTTGGCTATTTGATAAATTTTGGTGTTTGTTTTGAGGCCGAAATAAGCGATGATGCTATCGGCAATAATTCGTTGTTTGATGCTTTCTTTGAGATAGGATTCTCTCATCATATCTTCAAAAGCGGCCATTTTTGTATTTTTAAGCTTCCCCCATAGATCTACTTCATAAGAAGCCATGGCGCCTAATTCAAATTGGTCATAGGTGAAGCTTTGGTCAAACGAAGCCATATAGCTCTTTGTCTTTGAGGCGGATCCAAAAGCGTCTATTCTTGGAAGCTGTTCACTTTTTTTGATATCTAAAAACTCTCTAAAGCGCATTACTTGGAGTGTTGCGATTTTAAGGTCGCTGTTTTGGTCTAAGGCTTCCTGCACAAAGAGATTTAATTCTCTATCATGAAAATTTTCCCACCATCTGTCGTTCAATAATAGCTTTTCGCTATCACCTATGCCGCTATGTTTCGGAAGAACGGTGTTTGGAATATTTGGATTTTGGGAAAGCGAACAGCCGCTTATCAGGAGTAAACTTAAGGTTAAAGCCAGATGTTTCATTTGTTTGCCTCCTCTTTTTTGAAGCTTAGTTTAGAAATCCATACATAAAAAAGCGGAATAAAGACGATCGCCAGGAATGTTGCCGCGAGCATTCCGCCAATGACGCCCGTACCTATAGAGTGTCTACTGGCCGCACCCGCACCGCTGCTTATGGCAAGCGGCACAACCCCCAATGTAAAGGCCAAAGAGGTCATGATGATAGGCCTTAGTCTTATTTTTGCCGCTTCGATTGCAGCATCGTAAATGCTCAAGCCTTCCTCTCTTTTCTGCATCGCAAACTCTACGATCAAAATGGCATTTTTTGCTGCAAGTCCGGCAAGCACTAAAAGCCCTATTTGGAAATATATGTCATTTTCCAAACCTCTCAAGAGGGTAGCGATAATCGCTCCAAAGATAGCAAAGGGAACTGCCAGAACGACTGAAATCGGCATCGACCATTTGCCGTATTGTGCAGCAAGTATCAAATATAGCAGCACCATGCCAAAACCAAAAGCCAAAATACTGCTGCTGGCAATTTGTTTTTCTTGATAAGCAGTTCCTACCCATCCCAGAGAATATCCCGCGGGAAGCACTTCTGCCGCCACTTCTTCTATGGCTTTGATGGCATCCCCGGAACTGTATCCCGGTGCAGGCTGACCGGAGATTTTTGCCGAAGGAAACAAGTTAAATCTTTCTGCCAGGTCGGTTCCTACCACTTTGGTAAAATTGACTAAAGCGCCAACCGGGATAAGATCGCCTTGATCATTTCTGACAAAGACTTTGTCCAAATCCTGCGGATCTTTTCTGAACTCACCGCTTGAAGCGATATTTACTTTGTATGTACGGCCGTAAAGATTGAAGTCATTGATATAATAATTTCCAAAAGCGGCATTCAGTGTTTCGTAAATGTCCGAGACGCTTACGCCTTTCGCCTTTGCTTCCTCTATATTTACAAGCACTCTATATTGGGGCACATTGGCATTTAGCGTGGTTCTTACACCCACTAAATCTTTCCGTTGATTTGCTTTTTGGATAATTTGCTGCACATACGTATTTATTTCACTGACATTTGCGCCTGTTCTGCTTTGTACGTACATATCAAATCCGCCGGCTATGCCCATACCCATGATAGGAGGCGGTAGCACTGGGATAGAAAATCCGTTGGGAATTGCCATTGTCTCTTTTGAAAATTGTCCTGCGAGGGCTTGGGCATGTTGATTTGCAAGCGGTCTTTGGTCCCATGGTTTGAGCTTGACTATAGTTGCGGCAGCATTGGTTTTTTCTGCAAACGTCATAAAATCAAGCCCTGTAAAAGATACGATATGCTTGATATTTGGATTTTGCGATATTACATCATAAATATTGTCTGTCAACTGTTCTGTTCTGTTTAAAGAGGCAGCAGGCGGATTGTAGCTCAATATAAATATCGTCCCCTGGTCTTCTTGCGGCACAAGTCCTGTTTTCATCATTTTTAACATATCAAAAGAGGCATAAATCAATGCACCAAACAAAAGAATACTGATAAAGCCGTATCTGATGGCTGTTTTCACGGTTGCCATATATCCGTTGGTAGCTTTGTCAAACAGGGTATTGAACCATTTGAAAAAACCTTTTGGTTCATTGTGGGCCGGTTTTAAAATACTTGCGCAAAGCGATGGAGTCAAGGTGAGGGCAACAAAGCCTGAAATGGCAACAGATATTGCAATGGTAATAGCAAACTGTTTGTACATCTCTCCGGTCAACCCTCCCAAAAATGCTACAGGTATAAACACGGCCGACAACACCAGAACAATGGCTACAAGTGCACTGGAAACCTCTTGCATGGCTTTAAATGTGGCTTCGCGCGGGCTGAGTCCTTCGCCCATGTGTCTTTCGACATTTTCTATAACGATGATGGCATCATCAACAACGATACCAATCGCAAGCACTAAGCCGAAAAGCGTTAAAAGGTTGATGCTGAAACCAAAGAGGTGCATACCCGCAAAAGCACCTACTACGGATACAGGAACAGCCAAAATAGGAATGAGCGTGGCTCTCCAGTTTTGCAAGAAAAGGAAGATAACCCCGATGACCAAAATAAGAGCCTCAATAAAAGTATATACGACTTCTTTTATGGATATTTCGACAAAGTCTGTAGAGTCATAAGGGATTTCATAAGAAACACCCTCTGGAAATTTGGCAGCCGCGGCCGCAAGAACCTTCTTCACCTCTTTGGCAGTCTCAAGCGCATTGGCCCCTGATTGTAAAAACAGAGCGACGGGAATTGCAGGAACTTTATTGAGTTTGGACACAAGGCTGTAGCTTTGCGCACCCAATTCTATCGTGGCAACGTTTTTTAATTTGAGTGAGGCGCCGTCTTTTTTTGAATACAGTAAAATATTATCAAAGTCTCTTGGATTGCTCATGCGCTCCTGGGCTAAAATAGTATAGGTGAACATTTGCTTTTTATCAAGCGGCTCGGCACCGAATTGCCCTGCGGCGTATTGTGCATTTTGTTCTTTGACGGCATTAATGATATCTTGGGGCGTCAGCCCGTACAAAGAAAGTTTTTCAGGATCTATCCATACTCGTATCGAATAGTCTTTCGCTCCAAAAATAACAGCATCGCCGACCCCTTTAACTCTTTTTAAATCATCGGTGATGTTGATGAGGGCGTAGTTTGACAAGAATGTGGTGTCTTTGCTTTTGTCGGGCGAATAAAAAACAGAAACCAGCAGCATGCTTGGAGATTTTTCATTGACCCTTATTCCCTGTCGCTGTACGGCTTCGGGAAGCCTCGAAAGGGCAACCTGAACTCTGTTGTTTACATCTATCTTGGCATCATCCGGATCGGTTCCGACTTCAAAAAATACATTGATGCTCACCCTGCCGCTGTCTTCGGCGCTTGAAGTCATATAAATCATATTTTTAGCACCATTGATCTGCTCTTCAAGAGGTGCGGCAACGGTTTTTGAGAGCGTTTCGGCACTTGCGCCGGGATAAGCCGCCGATACTACGATTTGAGGCGGTACCACTTTAGGATATTGCTCTACAGGCAACGTAACCATAGAAGCAACTCCGGCAAGAAGAATGATGATAGAGACAACGGCAGCAAATACCGGATTTTTTATAAAAAATGCACTAAACATTCTACTTCTCCGTCTCAACTACTTTGGCATCCGGTCTTATTTTTGGAATATTGTTGATGATGATTTTATCGCCTTCATTAAGCCCTTTTTTTACAATGATTCCACCCTTGGTGAGTATATCTATCCCGATAGGCCTCATTTTAGCCACTCCGTTTTCTGCTACATACACCATTGCACCGTTTGGGGTTTGCAAAATAGCCTCTTCGGGAATCACAGCTACATTCGGCGCAATCAATCCTTCTATACTTACTCTCACAAAATCTCCTGCCAAGAAACGGTCATCATCATTGTTTATTTTTGCTCTGATTAAGAGAGAGTTGGTTTTTTGATCAATTTCCGGAGAGATAAAATCGATAGTCCCGTTATAGTCTGATTCATTATTTTTAGTATCCAATAATTTAATAACGGTCTGAGAATTTTTTATTTGAGACAAATAGCTATGTACATCATTTTTCGGGATAGAAAATTCTACATGCAATTGATTTGTGTTTGTTATCGTTGTTAAACGTGAGCTTTGCTCATTTGCGTCGATATAATCACCGATATCGTGATTTTTAATTCCTGCTATGCCGTTTATAGGTGCTTTGACGGTTGTGTAGTCAAATTCAATTTGTGCTTGTTTTAAATTTGCTTTAGCATTGGATAACTCCGCTTTGGCATTGGTGTATTCGGACAAATAAAAATCTGTCTCTTTAGGGCTGATGGAATTTGTTTTTTTAAGAGTTTTGGCTCTTTCCCAGTCTTTTGTGGCCTTTTGAAGATTTGAATGTGCTTTTTCGAGCACAGCATTTGCTGTATCAAGTTTTGCTTTATAGATATCTTGCTCTATGGTATAAAGGAGGTCACCCTTTTTTACAAAAGCCCCTTCAGCAAAATGTTTTTTTTCTAAAATACCTGAAACTCTGGCAATAATATCTACCTTTTCATAGGCATTGATGATGGCTGGATATTTTTTTTCTATTTTGGCATCATTAAATTTTACTACATGAACAGATACGGGCAAAGGCGGCATGTTTTGTGCTTGGGGTGACTGCTGCTGCTTGGCATCGTTGTCATTGCATCCATTTAATCCCAAAATTAAAACGCCTAAAATCACTGTGTTCAGACACCTCATTTTTATCGCTTTCATTTTATCTCCTGCATATACATATTTTATCTTTCCGGAAAGATATCATTAATTGGCTTAAAATATCTTTCTAGAAAGATGTATAAACCAAATTATTAAGTTTTTTATTATACAATCTTTCTATAAAGTATAATTTAGAGTGTGTGTAAGGCAAAGAGATGAAAAAAGACATGTTGGCGTTTATAGATGAAAAGCATAAGTTTTTAGAGAACAACATGCAAGTGCACTATCGACACTACAAAACCGTGGTAGACATAGGGCTTCCTTTGATGCTGGTCAATAAACTTTTCAATGAAAAAAAAGATAAGATATTTATTCCGAAATACAATATTTCTTCATCAGAATTTGATGTTCTGATGACGATCTTATCCCACGGCAAACAAATGAGTCCGACTGTTTTATCCGAGAATATGATTTTTTCTTCAGGCGGCATGACAAAACTGCTTAAAAAACTGGAAGACAAAAAACTGATTCGAAGAATACCATCAAAGAAAGACAAAAGAAGTTTGCTTGTGGCATTGAGCCAAGAAGGAAAAAAACTTACCATTGACGCGTTTGGCGATATTGTTAAAATCAATATGGAAGTATTGTCTAAACTCCAAGAAAATGAACAAATTATGCTTGGCGATCTTCTGAAAAAACTTTTAGTAGAGCTTTCTGAATCTCAAGATTGATACGGTAACCCCAGCTATTTTATTTTCATGCGGAATAAAATAGCTGCAGAGCGGCCATGAGCTACTCTACTGTAAAATATTTTTGCTTAAGAACTGTAAATTTTTTTAACTCTTTTTCTCCATCAAGATTTAACTGCTTAAGAGCTCCAGGGTTTACCACATAGTATCCGATTTGTACTTCAAGTTTATCGCCGTTTTTCACCGGATTCTTATAGTTTACAATTCTTTTTTCATTGGCTTTGATCATGGTGTCAACTATGATTGCATTTGCAAGCCAAGGCATTGATGGTTTGCCGTCACGACCGATTGCTTTGATAAAACTATTTGTTTTCAATGCAGTAGTGTTGCCGTCTCTTGTCAAATTTACCCTCAGTTCGATTGCCCGCAATGGATGAGTTAAAAGATCATGCGGCGCTTTGTTTTTCACGAGAATATTAAAGCCGGTTACTGTTTTTTCGAAATTTAGCTCAATGTACTCAGACAGCATCTGAGGTTTATGCCTGGCTCCGGCAAAACCGTGAAACGCATGTTTCTGTGTTTTTCTGATCGTGGTTGCGCTTCCTTTGATTTTTGGCATATGGCAGGTAATACAGTTGTTTTCTCTATCTTTTACACCGCTTTCTTCTATTTTGCACAGGGTAAATTCCTGCGAATTTTGTCTGTGAGAATGGCACCCCATGCATACTTGGCCTGTGTAGAAATTTTCATTTGTGTAATCAATGTCATGATAGGGTGAACCGACAGTGGTTTTATTCATCCCGAAAAACGAACGTTCCTGCTTGTAGGTTACTTTTTGGGTTTCTTTGCCTTTTTCGGCCGAAAAAAATGTTTTGGGATCTTTGGAGTAAATGTTGCTATTGGATTGTTCATGATGTTCGATATTTTGTATCGTATGGCAGGTTGAGCAGGAGATGCCTTTTTTGATCTCTTCTTCTGTTTTGCCATGGGGAGCATGACATTTTGCACAACTGTAATCACCCTTTTCTTTAGAGGGGTGTCTATCCCAAACGGCGCTATGAATCTTGTCATCATAAAATGATGATTTTTTATGCATGGAATTTTGAAACTCTTCAACGATAATCGGGTGACACTTTTTGCAGGTCTCCATTTCTGATTTGGCAAACATGAGCGATGATACTGTGGCGATGAAGACCAAGATTTTTTTCATATAAACTATCCTTTTGATTACTATAAGGCAGAATTCTATCCAATATTAAAATATCAACATTGACCCATATCAATAAATAGAATTTTTTGATATCCGCATGTAACGTGATAGATAAAAATAACGATTTGTTTTTTGGGCGATCAAGAAAAAACACCATTGGCATACGCTTGACAGTGTCTGGGCTTTATGGTGCAGCATTGCAGTATCCTTAAAAATACTATATACTAAAATGAAAAAAAGGAGATATTAAGAGTGGATAAATTTACTGCAAAATCAACCTTTCAAGAACGATGTTATGCGCTTTTGACTCAAATTCCCAAAGGCAAAGTAACAACATACAGAGCGATTGCCCATGCGTTGGGATGCAAAGCGTATCGCGCAGTCGGACATGCGATGGCGACCAATCCCAATCCTGTTACGGTACCATGTCACAGGGTTATCAGAAGTGACCGAAGAGTGGGTGGCTATGTTGGAGGGGAGGACAAAAAGATAGCACTGCTCAAAGAGGAAGGCATTCTCATTAGAGAGGAAAAGGTGGAAAATTTCTCTAATGTTTTTTTTGATTTTTCATGAGCTTATGAGGCTGTTTGCTTTTTTGACGGCAGGAAAAAGGGTGCTTGGTCATTCAAGTTCTTGCAGCCTGGTGTCATAGTGTGAAACGATCTCATCATATTTTTCGCTTGTTACTTCGAGTTGCTCAAAATGGTTATCTATCTCTTTTTGTGTTTGGGCTATATGTTGTGAATATTCCATAATACCCGAGTTGTCGCCGTGTTCAGATGCTTTTGCGAGTGCACCGTTTTGTTCTTGAAGGAGTTTTTCAAGTGCCGTGATCTGTGTTTCGCAGAGTTCCATCTTTTTTTTGTAGGGAGCGATTTCTTTGCTTTTTTCCTGAATGAGTGCCGTTCTAAGTTTTTTGCGCTCTTTTTTATCGAGTTTGGGTCTGGTTTTTTTGGGTTTGGTTTGCCCTTCTTCCTCTTCCCAGCCAATTTTTTCAAGGAACTCATCATAGCTGCCTTCAAAATACTCGGCTCTTCCTTCATGAAAGACGATCAGGGCATCAGCCAAACGGCGCAGAAGCATCTCTGAGTGTGTAACCATAATGACTGCCCCGCGAAAAGATTCTACCGCATCACAAAGAGCATCTATGGATTGCATATCGAGGTGGTTTGTAGGCTCATCAAGCAGCAATAAGTTGGCAGGCGTGGCGATGATCTTGCCCAGCATAACACGGCTTCGCTCACCTCCTGAGAGCACCTCTATCTTTTTTTCGGCTAACTCGCCACTAAACATCATTGTCCCGCAAATACCTCTTACCTGTGCGATGCCAAGTTTTTTATCTACAGCGCTAATCTCATCAATGATGGTATTTTGAGTGTTGAGCCTTTCAATGTTGGTCTGTCCGAAGTGTGCCATGGCGGTAGAGGGATGAAGGGTGATCTCTCCTTGCTGTTTAGGAAGTTCGCCTGCAATATAGTTGAGCAAAGTGGATTTTCCTTTGCCGTTTTTTCCGATAATGGCGAGGCATTTACCGTTTTCCAAAGCAAAGGTAAGATGTGCAAAAAGAGGTACGCTCTGATCGTAGCCAAAACCCAAATTTTCTGCACGGAGTACGACCTTGGCGGGTGTTTCTTTGTAATTAAAATTGAATGCGAGAGAAGCTTCGTTTTCCAAACTGTCCATCTCTTCCATTTTTTCCAATGCTTTTACTTTGGATTGCGCCAAGGTAGCTGTAGAGGCTCTTGCTTTATTTCGTGCAATAAAATCCTCAAGTTCTTTGCGTTTTTTATCCTGGTTGAGCCGGGTTTTTTCATAGGTTTCGTCCTGCATTGCCAAAGTTGCTTCATACTTTTTTGTATCACCCTTGATGATGTGAAGTCCTTTGCGCTGAATACCCATCGTATGCGTAGTTACACTGTCCATAAACTCACGATCATGCGTGATAAGTATCACTTCTCCGTCAAACTCTCGGATAAATTGTTTAAGCCAGCGCAGGGACAGAATATCCAAATAGTTGGTCGGTTCATCGAGTAAAAGCATATTGGGTTCTGTGGCAAGAAGTTTAGCAAGATTGATGCGTATCTGATAGCCGCCCGAAAAGCTTAAAGGGTTTTTATCTAGATCTTCTGCGCTAAATCCGAGTCCAAAAAGGATTTTTTCTATCTTGTAAAAGTTATACTGTTCTTCTTCGGGAAGCACTTGTGCGCATTCCTCATGTACGGTAGGCTTAGTAAATTCAAGATGTTGGCGCAGGGTGCCTATGCGGTAATTTTTGGGGATGCTTACCTCCCCTTCATCATAGCTTTCTTCTCCCAGTATGATCTTGAAAAGTGTGGATTTGCCTGTGCCGTTGCGTCCGATAAGGCCTATTTTTTGACCTTGTGAAAGCTTGAGGTTGAGGTTGCGAAAAAGAGTTTGCCCGCCAAAGCTTTTGGTGAGATTGGTTAATTGTATCATGATGTATCCGTTATGGGTAGGAGATTTATGGCGGAATTATAACAAAAAGTCATTAGACTTTTTGTTATATGGTTGAAGAGAAGGTTATTTTTTGCCGCCGTTGATCATATCGGAGATGATCCCTTTGTCTTCTTTTTGTTCAGCGATAATCACGCCCAAAAGGTGCAGGGGAACAAAGATAAGCACGCCGTTATACACAAGTTCATGCAGTTCTTTTAACGATTTTACCGTCTCTTCAATCAATCCAAGTTCTTCATGAAAAACCATTAGCAAACCGCTAATGCTCATAAATGCAATGATCGCATAAAATAGCAGATAGCCTATTTTTACCATTTTGTAGTGAAGGGTTTGCTCTTTGAAATTTATATAATTTTCTTTGCCGCTTTGGGTAAAGAAAAGCAGTATCCTCCATACTGCTAAAGCAGCCAGAGCGTATCCCAATATAATATGCCACTCCCACATCGGTGCGCGGATAGCTTTGGCAAGAACCGTTGCCTGCTCGCTTGTGATATCAATATTAATTTCGGAAAGTTTTTGCACAAGCAGTTCACTGTTGGTGCGCCAACTTAAAAAAGTTTTTCGTAAAAATACAGTCCCTAATAATCCTAAGATAACAAAAGCGTTTATCCAATGCCATACTCTAAAATTTATACTCCATTTTTTCATGACACTCTCCTTTTTGTTGAGTATAACACAATAAAAAAAAGAATCAACAGCGTTTTTGGCATTAAACAGAGGTTTTTTTAAAAACATGTTTTATAATGCATGCAAAAAAGAGAAAATATGTCAAAGATCATTGAGCACTTTCAGGCCCTCACTCAAATTCCCCATTGCAGCAAAGTAGCCGAAAGACTACTTGATTATCTGATTGAATTTGCTAAAAGCAGAGGTTACGCCGCAGAGGTGGATCAGGCTAAAAATATTTTTATAACCAAAGGCAAACCAAGCGTGTGTCTTCAGGCGCATTATGACATGGTCTGTATGGGCAAGGCGCCCCTGATAGAAACCTATACGCAAGAGGGTTGGATGAAGGCCAAAGAGGCTTCCTTGGGCGCAGATAACGGCATAGGGATTGCGATGATGATGGCGCTGATGGACAAGACTGAGGAGCTGGAGTTTTTGATTACTTCGGATGAGGAAGTGGGATTGATCGGTGCAAATGCGGTGACATTTGATTTGCAAAGTAAATATATGCTCAATCTCGACAGTGAAGATGAGGCGGAGGTATATATAGGGTGTGCAGGCGGAGCAGATATCGTAGCAAGCAAAAAAGATAGATATATAGAAGGGAAAGGGCAATGCTATGAGGTGGCTGTCAGAGGGCTTCCGGGAGGGCATTCCGGCGTAGATATCGACAAAGGTATTTCTTCGGCGATCAAAGTGCTTGCCGAGTATCTTAATGGACATCAAGTGACCCAGCTCGCGTCACTTGATGCCGGTGAGCGCCGCAATTCTATTCCCGCCAATGCCGCGGCAATCGTCTATTCGCAGGCACCCCTTCATGGCTCACCGATGGTGCAGGTAAAGCAATTGAACCAAAAACCAAAGATTCTTAAAGAGGGAGAAAAAGTATTGGCAATGATGGATGCTTTCAAGCAAGGGGTGCATGCGCAAAATATAGAACTGGGCATTCCTGATACAAGCATCAATCTTGCTATTATGAAAACAGATGGCAAAGGGAGCCTTGTCGTTGAAACCAGTGCACGAGCAATGAGCGCTAAGGGATTGGAAAAGCTTTCCAAAGAAACTGTTGCTTTTTTTAAATCTTACGGTTTTGATGTGGTACTTGAAGATAAATATCCTGCATGGAAACCGGATGTCAATGATTTTACAAATCTCGTCAGCGAGGAGATGGCGAAAGTGTTTGGTGACTCCAAACTCAAAGCGATTCATGCAGGCTTGGAATGCGGGGTTATCGCCGAAAAATACCCCCATATGAAATTCGCCTCCATCGGACCGACGATCCGATATCCCCATTCAACCAGAGAAATGGTGAATCTAAAGTCCGTAGAGCGAACTTTTGAGGTATTGTTGGGGATTGTAGAAAGAACTAGACTTTGAAGGTTTCTTTGCTTTTGCAGTAGGGCAGCATAAAACACATTTCACATTCAGGCTTGAGCGCTTTGCATCGGTAGCGCCCAAAAAGCACCATCGCCTGATGAAGCCGATGAAGGTCGGTTTTAAAAATTTTACTTAAATCTTCTTCTGTTTTCAGTGCCGTTTTTGCTTGGCTTAAACCTAGGCGATGCGCTACACGAAATACATGGGTGTCTACTGCCATAAGATTTGCGCCGGCATACTCTATCATGACGACATTGGCTGTTTTTTGGCCTACGCCCGCAAGCTTGACCAGCTCTTTTTGCTCCAGAGGTATTTCCCCATTGTAGTTTTCTACGATGCTTTGCGCCATTTTGATGAGATTGGCGGCTTTGTTGTTGAAAAAGGAGCAGGTATTGATATGGGACTTTACTTTTTCAAGGTCTGCATTTGCTAAGCTGGAAGGATCGGGATAGGTTTCAAAAAAAGCCGGAGTAATCATATTGACGCGTTTATCGGTGCATTGGGCCGAAAGCATTACGCAAACAAGCAGCTCATAAAGGTTTCGGTAGTGTAGTTCTGTAACGCTGTTTGGGTAGTATTCCAAAAAAAGAGCCTTTATTTCTTCCGCCTCTTTTTTAGTCGCTTTTTTTATTTTTGCCATTTTTAAAGATATTGCCTTTGAGTAATAAGATGATGTTTGTACGGTAAGATAATATCAAAAACAGATTAAGAATGCTGCCTGTTAAGCATTGATTTACCCAATAGGGTTATACTTCTTCTAAAAATAAATAAGTAAGGATTAAATTATGTTAAAATTTGCCAAAACCTCATTGGTTGCTATAGCGATTACTGCCACTTCTCTTGCCGCTTCAGATATTCTTGTTACTGTCAACGGTAAGAACATTACAAAGCAAGACGCCGAAGTATTTGTAAGTGCGACTGCGCCTAATGCACATTTTTCGCAATTGAGCAAATCACAGCAAGATATGATTAAAGAAAGATTGATTGAAAAGGTACTTTTTATGCAGCTTGCACAAGAAGAGGGGATCGATAAAAAACCGGAATTCGCAATGAACATGGAAAAAATAAAAGAAGAACTTCTTGTCAATATGTGGATGAAAGCACAAATGGATAATGCGGTAGTGAGCGACAGCGAGGCAAAAGAATTTTATGACAAAAATACAGAGAAATTCATACAAGAAGATTCTGCCCATGCAAGACATATATTGCTTAAAACAGAAAAAGAAGCGCAAGACATTATCAATGAGATGAAAAATTTAAAAGATGATGCGCTTAAAGCAAAATTTATTGAATTGGCCAAAACGAAATCCGCAGATCCCGCAGGCTCTAACGGAGGCGATCTGGGAACCTTTACAAAAGAGCAGATGGTGCCTGAATTTTCCAAAGCAGTTTGGGAACTGGAAGCAGGAAAAATGACGATGCAGCCGGTCAAAACACAATTTGGATATCATATTATCTATCTTGAGGAAAAATCAGATGCAAAACCTATGTCATATGAAGAGGTTAAGGACAAAATTATTGCATCATTAAAGCAGCAACAGTTTAACAACAAGATCACAGAAGTAGTAAAAGAATTAAAAGGCAAGGCGAAGATTGTTGATTTGTCAAACGAAAGCAATACAACAAAATAATGGTTAATCAATTATTTATCATTATTGGATAGAATTCCACAATTAATTAATCAAGGATTTTGAATGAAAAAACTTTTGACAACAGCGGGATTGGTTTTGATGCTTAGTGCCACTGCGGTGTCCGCAAAAGATGCGGGCTCAGTAAACGGTATGGCTATCACTGAAGATGAGGCAAATAAAGCTCTCAAGGTGCTTACCCAGGGCAAAATGACATGGGATAAGCTGCCAAAAGAAGGCAGAAACCAATTGATTCAGATGATGGCGCCAAGCAAATTGGTTGCAGCGGCATCAAAAAAAGAATTGACAGCCAAAGAGCAAGAAGCAGCACTTTCAGGTTTTTGGATGCAAAAAAAGATGGCTAAGGTGAATGTGTCTGACCAAGAGGCAAAACAAGCATACGATAAAATGGTTAAAGCAGCCAAAGCAGCAAAAACCAAAGAAAAGATACCTGCATTTGATGGCGTTAAAAATAACATCAAAATGCAGCTTAAACAAGAAAAAGTTGTAACGCAACTTATGAAAAACGCAAAAATTAAAGTAAACTAATCAAGCAGAAGGACATTGTCAATGGCTACAAAAGTACTAGAGGTAGTTGAGGCGGGCGTTGTCTCGGGAGATCATCTTCAAAAGATGCTTAAAGTAGCCAAAGAAGAAGGGTTTGCTCTTCCTGCAGTGAATGTGGTAAGCACCTCTTCAATCAATGCGGTACTTGAAGCGGCAAAGAAAGTCAAATCTCCGGTTGTGATACAGTTTTCACATGGAGGGGCAGCTTTTTATGCAGGCCAAGGTTTACCTTCGGAGGAAGGGGCTGTCTTGGGAGCGATTTCCGGAGCTATGCATGTGCACACCGTTGCAAAAGCGTACGGCGTACCCGTGGTGCTTCATACGGACCATGCAGCCAGAAAACTGCTTCCATGGATTGATGCCCTTCTTGATGCAAGTGAAGCTTATTTCAAAGTGCACGGTATACCGCTATTTTCTTCCCATATGCTTGATCTCTCGGAAGAGCCTATTGAAGAAAATATTGCTACATGCAAAGCTTATCTCGAAAGAATGAGCAAGATAGGCATGACGCTTGAAATTGAGCTTGGCGTTACCGGAGGCGAAGAAGACGGAGTAGACAATAGCGACGTAGACAATGCGCTGCTCTATACTCAGCCGCAAGAAGTAGCCTATGCCTATGAAGAGTTGAGTAAAATTTCAGATAAATTTACTATCGCAGCTTCGTTTGGCAATGTCCATGGTGTCTATAAGCCCGGCAATGTAGTGCTTAAGCCTTCAATTCTCAAAAATTCACAAGTATTTATACAAGAGAAATTTAAGACTGAGCAAAAACCGATCAATTTTGTATTTCATGGAGGCTCCGGATCTGAACTGTCAGACATTCGTGAAGCTATTGTTTACGGTGTAATTAAAATGAATATAGACACCGATACACAATGGGCATTTTGGGATGGCGTAAGGGGATATGTAAAATATTATTATGATTATCTCCAGGGGCAAATTGGCAATCCTGAAGGGGATGATAAGCCAAACAAAAAATACTACGATCCAAGAAAGTGGGTAAGAGCCGGCGAAGAATCAATGGTGAAAAGGTTAGAGCAGGCATTTGAAGATCTTAATTGTATGAATAGAAATTAATCCTAACTCCGATACGGGTATCGGATTAGGCAGTACTCTTTATCTTAAAAATACAATCTTTACATTTTCTTTTTTAAAAAAAACAAATTTTCTTCCGGATAGATCTTCTTTTATAAATAATAACTTTTAAACAATGACGCTGTATTTATCAAACTTCATAAAGATATCTATAAAATTTGGTTAAAATTATGACAACATGCAAAGACCTCCCCATGATGGCACGTTTTGTTGATTTTCAGATTTTTACAAAGACTATTTGGTAAATATTAAAAAACGGGAATTTATGGAGCGGGTATATTATTTTAAAGATGCAAAAGAAAACAAAAGGATAATAAGTGAAAGTTTTTTACAGCAGTGATGAGAGTTTTGAGGCAAATTTTAACGAATTGCTCGGACGCGGGAAGATGGATATAGATAGTGTATCAAACATTGTATCCGAACTTTTAAATGAGATCAAAAACAAAGGTAACAGCGCACTTATGGCACAGATAGCCAAATTTGACAGATGGGAACCAAAAAATGACGATGAGCTTTTGGTTTCTACGGATGACATGAAAAGGGCGTATGATGCCCTTAGTCCTCAACTTCGTGACGCTTTGCATCTTTCTTATGAGCGTATAGAAAACTATCATCAAAAACTAATGCCAAAATCTTGGTTTGAGTTTGAAAAAAACGGTACGATGCTTGGACAAAAAGTGACACCGGTAGATAGAGCAGGACTTTATATTCCCGGAGGCAAAGCAGCCTATCCGAGTTCACTCTTGATGAATGCGATTCCTGCCATCGTGGCCGGGGTGGAAGAGATAGTTGTCTGTACGCCTACACCTGATAATGAAATCAATGAACTTTTGCTTGCGGCATGCCACCTATGCAAAGTTACGAAAGTCTTTAAAGTAGGCGGTGCTTCAGCCATTGGGGCTATGGCATACGGGACGGAGAGTATCCCTAAGGTTGACGTGATCACGGGACCGGGCAATATTTTTGTTGCCACAGCCAAGAAGCTCGTCTTTGGCGAAGTGAACATTGATATGATCGCAGGACCAAGCGAGATAGGAATTTTGGCCGATGAAAGCGCAAGAGAAGATTATCTGGCGATTGACTTGCTCTCTCAGGCAGAGCATGACGAGATGGCAAGTTCTATTTTGATCACTACTGACAGTGAGCTTGCTAACAAAGTCAGCGACCAAGTAGAAGAATTTCTTTTAAAACTTTCACGCGAAGCAATTGCGCGTAAATCTATCGAAGAAAGAGGGGCAATTATTGTCGCGTCAAATATGGATGAAGCAATCAATTTGATGAATCAGATTGCACCGGAGCATTTGGAGGTGATAACGCAAAACCCTATGGATCTGCTCTCAAAGATCAAGCATGCAGGGGCCATTTTTCTTGGCGAAAACACTCCGGAGCCCATAGGGGATTATATGGCAGGCCCCAATCATACACTCCCAACAGGCGGAACGGCAAAATTTTATTCACCGCTCAGCGTTGAGCATTTCTTGAAAAAATCTTCAATTATCTCAATGAGCAAAGAAGGTATTAGGCAAATAGGCGAAGCGTGTGCAATGATTGCTCATACCGAAGGCTTGACGGCACACGAGGAGAGTGTGAGGATAAGGTTAAGGCTAAGGGATTAGGTATTTGTTTGGGTATCAAAATAAGAGGATATTTTAGTATATTTATGAAAGATCCTCTTATTTAACAACACCAATTCTAACAAAAAACACAATTTATTAAAAGTAGTGTGAGGGAGGGATAATTATGATCGCGTCAAATATGGATGAAGCAGTTGATCTGATGAATGAAATTGCACCAGAACATTTCGAGGTGATAACAATGAATGCTGTTGATCTGCTTCCAAAGATTCAATATGCTGGAGCGATCTTTTTACGAGAAAATACACCTGAACCTATCGATGACTATATGGCTGGATCAAACCACACGTTGCCAACTGGTGGAACGGCGAAGTTTTATTTGCCGCTGAGCGCAGAGAACTTTTTGAAAAAATCCTCCATTATCTCTATGGGTAAATAAGGTATTGAGGAGATCGATGAGGCGTATACAACAACAACCCATAACTAAGGATTGACGGTGCACTAAGTAAGTGTAAAGATGAGATTGAACAAACAAAAGCAGATTTAACTAAATCTGCTTTTATTTTGTTTTTCAATCAATCTGAAAAGATATTTTTGCAGTAATTCGATATTGTGAAATTTTGTTATCCACTACTTTGGCACTTTTGTCTTTGATGTAGATAGATTTAATATGTCGAATGGACTTAGATGCTTCGTTGATAGCATTTTGTGCAGCATCTTCCCAACTTTTGTCTGACTGAGCTAAAACTTCGATGACTTTTGCAACTTTTGACATAATGAATCCTTTAGTAAAATATTGAACAGTATCAATTGTATCTGATAAAAGCTTAAATAGAAAATTGTATGAAAGAAGTGGCGCGGCGGACGGGGCTCGAACCCGCGACCCCCTGCGTGACAGGCAGGTA